>DQSN01000169.1 GCA_015663245.1 Leucothrix mucor | reverse complement strand
CCGCTACTTTGTAATATTAGCTCAAATCGCCTGCAAGAGAGTCACGGATATTAGCTGCAACAGGTGTTAAGGCGTGATTATAATACTCGTGCTCAATACCTATATTGATTGCCGCGCCTTCTTTTGCCGCCGTTGTCATCTCACTGCTTAATTCAAAGCGCATAAAGTGTACAGAAGAGGTTTTCTCATCTGTTTCACGCTCTAAGTCTTCATTTGTGATTGGATATACTTTATCAAAGCCTTCGATTTGTACCCATGTTTTTTGGTCGATACCTAAAAGCTGCCCTAGTGCGATAGCACGTTCATCAGGGTCGCCATATTCAAGCATTAGTGTTGCCTTCCAATTACTTCCTGTTGGGATCAGCGGATTGTAGGCATCTAGCTCTTCTTGAATTCCTTCGCTATCAAATATTTTTTCTGCACGCAACATTTCTTGAACTTGATATTTCATGGTGAGACCATCTTCAAAAAATAGAGATGCATTTTCACCAATGGCTACACGGCGGTTTTTTTTGTGCGCCATTACTTTTTGACGGTATTCGTCACGCATCTCATTATATTGCTCAAGGCTGTAGAGATCATCACGCGTGAGTTTTTTGTTATTCATTGGGTTATTCCTTTAGTCTGAGATTTAATCAGAGATTCCATAAGCGAGGCGTAATAAAGTGAGTGGATGAAACGGTTTGGAGTCATCTTTTAAACCTGTTGCTATTTGATGTCCTGCCATTGGGCAATCGCTGCTGTAGTAGTCAGAGTTCGCTTTTTGTACTTTCGTTACAACAGGGCGACATATTTTCATCGACATGTCATGAAATTCACTTTTAACTGCAAATGTACCATCGTGACCTGAACAACGCTCGATGGTATCAATGGTGGTATCTTGGATGAGTGTCAATAGCTCGCGTGTTTTCAAGCCAATATTCTGTACGCGCAAATGACAGGCCGCGTGATAGCTGATTTTACCTAATGACTGGCTAAAGTTAGTGTCTAACTTATCTTCTTTATGGCGTAGCATAAGGTATTCAAAAGGATCAAAAATATGTTCTTTGACTTTTTGCACTTGCTCATCATCGGGGTACATTAAAGGTAATTCTTGTTTGAACATCAAAACACAAGAGGGGACAGGGGCGATGATGTCATAGCCTTCATCAATCATCTTGGCTAATACTGGAATATTGAATTCTTTGGATTCATTAACAGCTTCAAGGTCACCTAGCTCTAATTTAGGCATGCCACAACATTTTTCCTTTTCTGCGAGTATTACAGGGATTTTATTGTGATCTAATACTTTGTATAGGTCTTCAACAATATGTGGTTCATTGCGATTGCCATAACAAGTTGTGTAAATCGCAACTTTTCCAGTGGTTCTACCCACAGCTTCGGCGTTATGGTTGGATGTGTGCTTGCCTAAACGCTTGCGTGCGGTATTGCTGTGGTATTCAGGGATGGTAGCATCAGGATGTACACCTAGCACTTTATCCAAGCCTTTGCGTACTAAGCTATTTTTGTTGGATGCATTTACAATTTGTGAAATCACGGGAATACCCGCTAGATTACCAACAGTATCCGTTGCGCTAAGAATTTTATCACGTGTTTTCACATCACCCTTTTTATGTTTGATTGCTTTGGCACGTAGCATTAAATGTGGGAAGTCGATATTCCATTCGTGCGGGGGGGTATACGGACATTTTGTCATATAACACAGATCACACAAGTAGCATTGATCAACTACTTTCCAGTAGTCTTTTTTATCGACACCATCAACTTCAAAAGTTTCAGATTCATCAACAAGATCAAATAATGTAGGAAATGATCCGCATAAGCTAACGCAACGGCGACAGCCGTGACAAAGGTCAAATACACGCTCTAGCTCTTTATTTAAGGACGATTCATCATAAAAATCATCCGACTTCCAATCAAGAGGGTGACGTGTCGGGGCCTGTAAACTACCTTCGCGTGCCATGAGTGACTCCGTTATTAGGTTTAAACATTATTAGGTAAAATATAGAGGGAGTGCTGTATAGCTTAGCTAATAAGATTTTGAAGATGAGGTGCGGGGATTATGCTTCTCTCTTAATATTAAGAAAGAAGCACAACAGAGATTTAAGCGTCTAAACTATCTAGCGCTTTTTGGAAACGATTTGCGTGTGAGCGTTCTGCTTTTGCAAGCGTCTCGAACCAATCCGCAATCTCGTCAAAACCTTCTTCACGTGCATCTTTAGTCATGCCTGGGTACATATCTGTGTACTCATGCGTCTCACCAGCGATAGCCGTTTTTAGATTGTCTTCTGTAGAACCGAAAGGAAGACCTGTAGCAGGATCTCCAGTCTCTTCTAAATACTCTAAATGTCCGTGTGCATGACCAGTTTCGCCTTCAGCAGTCGAACGAAAAACAGTTGCAACATCGTTATATCCTTCAACGTCAGCTTTTCCTGCAAAGTATAAGTAACGACGGTTTGCTTGAGATTCACCTGCAAAAGCATCTTTTAATGCTTGCTCAGTTTTAGTTCCTTTAAGAGACATAGTCTCCTCCTGTATTTTTATCACTATAAATTCAGACTAAATATCTGAGGCAATAAGATAGAATATTAGCCCTCATCTAGCCAGTATATTCTTTGAATTATTATGATTTATAAAAACGAATGCTCCTAGGGGGCATATTTTTAAGTCGGAAATATCAGACCGTTAATTGATATTCATTTGCTCAAGACCTGATATTTTTATTACCCTCTAAAATCTTGTGGGTTTGGATCTACTTAAGGCAGTCATATTATAGCTGCTCTGGAGCAGACGCATATTGAACAGTAAAATAATGACCTTGATCTGAGGTTTTTGAAGTAAGCGAGACAATACAATGGCAGAAATAATAGAAAAAACAATTGAAGATACCGCTATCGAAAAGAAACAAGATGAACCATCTCTAGAGGTATCTGAAACAACAAGGGATAAAATTAATCTAGGCTCTTGGAAAGATAATTGGGATGCATGGACAGAAAAATATATTGCATCGGGGACTAATGCGAAAGAATTTGATCTGGTACTTGAAAAGCTAGGTCCTGATATTTATCACTTCCCGTTATTTACAGAAGATTTTTGCAAAGAAGTCATTGAAGTAGCTGAATATATGTCAGATTGGACGGTCAAACGTCATGATTTTTATCCTACAACTGACGTTCTTCTAGCGGATATTGGTTTAGAACCATTATACCGCAAAATATTAGAGGAGTTTTGTCACCCTATCGCAAGACGAGAGTGGCGACTTGAAGGTAAGCGCTGGACAGAAACCATCACCGATGAAAGTTTTATGGCGCGCTACCGTGCAGAAGACCAGCAATTTCTATCAATTCATAATGATTTTGCGGATTACACTTTTACCGTTGGTTTAAACACTGATTTTGAAGGTGGCGGTACATGGTTTCCACGTCAGCAAGTATTAGGTAACCCTAAAGGCGGCTACTGCACCTTATTCCCTGGTATTACGCACCCACATGGAGGAAGACCAACAACCAAAGGCAAGCGATATATTATTGTATCTTTCTGCCGACGTCGTAATTTGTATATGGATTAGGATTAGGAGGTGCTTCCGCAGTTCTGTTGAGCTAGGACGCTCATGGTTTAATCACCTTAGAAGGCTTTTTTGGCTTTGCTAAATAGCCTTTTTCACGGATAGCAACCACACACTCTATTTTTGTACATAACTCACCATCAGTATTGTATAAGCCATATTCAAATGTAGGTGTACTGCGGTGCTTAGTTTTGAGCTCTTCTCTAATCTCATTTTCTTTTTCGAGAGGAAAGTCAAAACGTAGCTCTAAGTCAGATGTTCCTGCTTTTTGAAAGTCCATGCTGAGCTTACGTGTCCAAACATGATACTCCTCAAAAATTTGTCCACAAGCAAGGGGGGCAATAGGATCGGCAAGAGAAGCTTGAAAGCCGCCAAACATGCCACCACCCATATTTTTAGAAATCCAAGTGAGTGGTAATATAATTCTTACTCGTCGCCAGTCATTTGATAGCTCTAAAACTTTGAGGCGCATCATCCAATAGGGTGGCCACCATTCAAACTTTTTTTTGTCGGAAATAAATCCTAGATATTTTTTTGCAAAAATAAGTGTATTGAATGAAAGTAGCATGGGTTTTTATTAATAGTTGGTAAGGGCGGCTATTTTATACCGCCTTCTAAAAAATAGTAAGCCAAAACAGTAAACGGAGGTTGACAAAGAGGCCTATTTATTTTTAAATTACGCGGCTCAGTTTTTCCAGCCTTTTCTCTAAAAAGCTTTGTTCTAATTTTTATTAGATTTATCGGAAGCTTTTTAAGTTCAATCATATATAGAAGGATCAAAAGATGTACGCTGTAATCAAAACAGGTGGTAAGCAATATCGTGTGTCACCAGGTGATGTTTTAAGAGTTGAAACTCTCTCTGCTGAAGAAGGCGCAACATGGACTTTTGATACTGTTCTAATGGTTTCTGATGGCGATGACTTAACAGTCGGTTCTCCAGCAATTGATGGCGCTAAAGTCGAAGCGCAAATTAGATCTCATGGTCGTGCTAAGAAAATCGAAATTATTAAATTCAGACGTCGTAAGCATCATCAAAAGCGTACAGGACATCGCCAAAACTATACAGAAATATGTATTCAGAATATTAATGGCAAGGGTGCCATTGCTAAGAAAAGCTCTCCAAAGCAAGAAGCAGAATAAATTTTCAGAATAAACTTTGTTGTTGCGATTTTTAAGGAAGCTCTGATTAAGTTACCGTTATATTCCTTTTATATCTCGAAGGACCTACCTAGGGTAGATAGTTTCCCAGCTTAGGCTGGGACTCCTGTAGGTAATGAGAAGCTATTTTTGAATAGCTCCAACTTCAGAGCATTTTCACTTATTTCCTAGCCAGGTTAGTTTAGGAAATGTGATAGTAAAAAATCAATAAAAATAATTAAAAACTCCTAAGTTAAGGAAGCACATGGCTTTCTCTAAAAGTCTAGATACAATTTATACCGTTAACACGCCCGAGGGGATTAATCTTAGCCTTTCACCAGCAGGGCCTATGCCACGCATGTTAGCTTGGTTACTTGATACTTTAATTCGCATTGTTATCTATATTGTAACTTTTATTATATTAGCTCTTCTCGGTTCTACAGGAGTGGGAATAGCTTTAATTATTACTTTTTTAGTTGAATGGTTCTATCCCGTCTATTTTGAATTATTCAAAAATGGACAAACCCCTGGCAAAAAATCATTACACCTTTATGTTGTTCAAGAAAATGGTAGCCCTGTCACACCATCGTCATCAATGATTCGCAATCTATTACGCTTTGTTGATTTTCTTCCGCTATTTTATGGCTTTGGATTGGTTAGTATGTTGCTCAATAAACGCTTTCAACGCTTAGGTGATTTAGTGGCAGGTACGGCTGTTTTGTACAAAGATGATAAAATTCTGAGCGATACTACAAGCGATAAAAGTAGCAATGAGACTGTTGCAATAACACCTCCTGTTAGTTTAGAGATTAAAGAGCAGCAAACTATCTTGCAATTTCAACAACGCCAGAAGAGCCTTACTGAAGAGCGAGCTGAAGAGTTAGCAAATTACAGCGGTTTATTAGTAGCTGATGCAGAAGAGGGCGCTAAGACTAGCTACTTAAATGGCCTTAGCCTCTGGATAGCGGGGAAAAAATGAGCGCTACAAAACAATCACAATTTATCGAAAAGTATCAACAACAATGGCAAGAGTTTGAGCAATGGCTAGACTATCAAGAATTATCTCGGTCACAGAAAAAAAGTAAAAAGAAGCCCATAGAGGCTCCGAAGAATATAGACCTTCCTAATGCCTATCGACAAATATGCCATCATTATTCGCTTGCTAACTCACGTTTATATAGCCCTGTTTTATTACAACGCTTAAATCGCTTAGTGACACGAGGACATCAAAGTCTTTACAGCTCTCACACTAATTTTTGGCATCATATTAAAACCTTCTTTGCACATGGTTTTCCTGCCCTCATCCAGCAAGAATGGCGACTAGTTGCATTGGCTAGTGCACTTTTTTATGTACCTTTTTTTGCGATGATCATTGCTATACAAGTACAGCCTGATTTGGTCTATAGCGTGATGGAGGGTGAGAACGTGCGTCAGTTAGAAGCGATGTATGACCCAGACTCCTTAATGCGCAAAATAGGGCGCGAGCGGGATTCCGATTCCGATTTATATATGTTTGGTTTCTATATTAAAAATAATACAGGCATCGGCTTTCGTAACTTTGCAGGCGGTATGTTATATGGCATAGGCACACTGTTTTTCTTGGTTTTTAATGGTTTGATGATTGGTGCGGCTGCAGGACATTTAACACAAATGGGATTTATAGATACTTTTTGGGGCTTTGTTTTAGGGCATGGATCTTTTGAGCTAACGGCCATTGTGCTATCAGGAGCAGCAGGGCTTAAATTAGCAGCAGCATTGATAAAACCTGGACGAAAAGCACGGGTGCGCGCCTTAATTGATAATGGGAAAATAGCCGTTCAAATTATGTATGGTGCGGCTACGATGTTTATTATCGCCGCATTTCTTGAAGCTTTTTGGTCGTCAACGGTTATGCCAGTGATGATTAAATACATTGTTGCTGCCATCTTGTGGTCGTTAGTGATTATGTATTTTTGGTTTCTTGGTAAAGAGAAAAAAATAACATCGAAGCAGGCATATCATGCAACTTGAGCAGATCACTGCCAATATCCGCTTAAGATCATCGTGGGAAGCCATTGATCTTGGCTTTTCAATGGTGCAAACGTGGTGGAAATCAATCTATCCCGCGTTGATTATTTTTAATTTGCTCTTCCTTATTCCTGCTTTTATTTTTGTCCCCGTAGAATATTATTTCACGATTGTTTTATTTTTTTGGTGGGTTAAACCTTATAGCCATCGTTTGATTTTACATATTTTGAGCCAAAAGCTCTTCAATAATGATTTAAGCACAATACAAGCCTTGCGCGATTTGCCAGCCCTATTGCGCCACTCCTCATTAGGGGCACTAACTTTTCGTCGTTTTTCATTTTCTCGTGGCTTTAACTTGCCAATTTGGCAATTAGAGCAACTCAAGGGTAAAGAGCGGGCAAAACGTCAGAGTGTATTACTCGGCGCAGTGCATTCAGAGGCGATATGGTTAACGCTAGGATTAGCTTTTATTGAAATAATCCTTAGTCTATCTGTCATTGGCTTGTTTGTTTTATTTATACCCGCCGATTATTTAGAGCCAGTTCTAAAAAATATATTTAATCCTAAGTTAGGCTCTATTGAGACATGGATGACATTAACACTCAGTATTATTTTTATTATTGTAACTATTATTATTGAGCCATTTTATATCGGTGCAAGCTTCGCTTTATATATTAACCGCCGCACACAATTAGAAGCATGGGATATTGAGCTGGCATTTCGTAATATTGCTAAACGTCTAAAGGCTGTCGCGCAAAAAACATTATCCATTGTCGCTATTATTACTTTATCTATTTCGATGGTATTCATATTGCCTGCGGATAGTGTCTATGCAGAAGTATCCGAAGAAAGCGCTTCTTTACGAGACACTAGTGAGGTTGATTACCTATATGGATCACGCTTACTTGCTGGTGACGCTAAAGTAATTATTGCGGATATTATTAACAGCAAAGATTTAAAAGGTGAGAAAACACAAACAGAATGGAAGCTAAAATCACTTAATGATCCTGATGAGCTAGACCCCGAAACGGCTGGAGCTATCCAAGAGTTTCTTAAACCTATCGCTCTTATTTTTGCCACAATTATTGAATATGCCTTATGGATTTTATTGCTTATAGCACTGATAGTGCTGTATTTGACGCGTGATAAATGGATGTATTTATTAAGCTCAGAAGCTGATGACGAAGAAGAGTATCAAGCACCTGATATTTTATTTGGCATGGATATACGTAAAGAGTCGTTGCCCGCAGATATTGCCAAAGAAGCACGGCATTTATGGCAGCAGCAACAGGCAAGAGAGTCTTTGAGTTTATTATATCGTGGGGCTTTAGCGCAGCTTGTTAATCAAGAAAAAATCCTCTTGGAGGCAAGCCATACCGAAGGCGATATTCTAAAGCTGAGTGCTAAATCACTCAATCAAAACAAACAGCAGTATTTAAACCAGCTAACAACGGCATGGCAGCTAATCGCTTATGCGCATCGTACGCCCAATGATGATGCAATGAACTGGTTGTTCTCACACTGGCATAGTGATTTTGCCAATAACGGGGAGCCATCACATGAGTAGGTTGGTGGCATGGTTAATTGGCAGTGTGCTTGTTATTGCTTTTGTATTAGGTATGTATAGTCTATATCAACGCCTTGAAATTATAGAGTCAACAACTACTATTTCGCTGGAAGGCGAAGCACGTAAAAATCCTTTATATGCTGCACGTATATTTTTACATCGTATGGGAATTCCCGCCAGCGAAAAGCAGAGCGTCCAAGGCTTAGATCGTCTGCCTGATATTGATAGCGTGTTAATTATTAGCTCTAAACGTAAAACCTTATCGCGTAAAAAAACAGATGAGTTATATGCTTGGGTGCGGGAAGGTGGGCATTTAATAGCGCGTAGTACACAGGATTTTGATTATTCAGAATATTTAGATGAAAGTAGCGATGAATATTTATCTGATGACCCTTTACAAGCTTTACTTAATGTTGAAACAGGAGAACGTATTTACCTTAAATCTAAAGATGCCTTAATTGATATCAAAGGTTCTGAGCGACCTTTGAATATTGAAGTAAAGTATTTTTATCCTATTAAAAGCATTGATGATTCTACCGCGCAGGATGAAATCGTTGAAATTAAAAATAATATCTTTATTTTACGCCGTCAAGTAGGAGAGGGCATGATTACCTTAGTGGCCGATCTAAACTTCATTAATAATCGCCAGATCAGAAAAGCCGATCATGCCGAAATATTATGGCAATTAGTAGAGGGATTAGCCCCACCAAAAGAAGTGTGGTTAATCCATAACGATGAAGCACCTGCCTTATGGCAGTTAATGTGGCGAACAGCTTGGGCTTTTATATTATCACTTAGCCTGCTATTTATTCTTTGGCTATACCGATCTTCACACCGTTTTGGTCCTTTAATTCCAAAAGCCGCAGAAGATCGCCGCAGCCTTATAGAGCATATCGCTGCCAGTGGTAATTTTTACTGGAAGCATAAGCAAAAATATAAATTAATAGAAAGTACCCGTGATGCACTTAATCGTCGTATTGCTTTAACGCATCCTGGTTGGCAGCAACTATCGGCCGCAGAAAAAATAGAACAACTATCAACACGCTTAGAGCTATCGCACAGTACAATCCATCATCTGCTATTTGATCAAAAGGTTGCATCACAAAAGACCTCGGCAGATGAATTTACCGCACTTGTTAAACAATTAGAAGAAATCAGGAATTCACTATGACCTCGATGACATTAGCTCAAGCAAGTGAGCTAGCACAAACGATTAAAACAGAAATTAGCAAAGCTGTAATAGGGCAGCAGCAAGTGGTACATGAAACTTTAATTGCGCTAATAGCGGGAGGCAATGTACTCATCGAGGGCGTACCTGGACTGGGTAAAACTTTGCTGGTGCGAGCTTTGGCAAATACTTTTTCGGGGCAGTTCTCACGCATCCAATTTACACCCGATTTAATGCCAGCAGATGTCACAGGTCATACCCTTTATGATATGAAAAATAGTGAATTCAATCTGCATAAAGGGCCTGTTTTTACTAATTTGTTATTAGCCGATGAAATTAACCGTGCGCCTGCTAAAACACAATCAGCCTTATTGGAAGTCATGCAAGAGCGCCAAGTAACGATAGAAGGGGAGGCATACCCAGTGCTATTACCTTTTATGACATTAGCGACACAAAATCCTCTAGAGCAAGAAGGTACATATCCGTTACCAGAGGCACAGTTGGATCGCTTTTTACTGAAAATATATATTGATTATCCTGATGAACAAGAAGAGAGCTTAATGGTGGCGGCTGTCACCAATCATCAAACAGGAGATCAATTAGATTTATCTCGGGTGTCCGCGGTTGCATCACCAGAAACCATTTTAGAGATGCAAGCATTAGCTGCGAATGTACAATCAGATCAAAGTGTTATTGATTATGCAGTACGCATTACGCGTGCAACACGCGATTGGCAAGGCTTGAGTATTGGCGCAGGCCCTCGGGGAAGTATCTCGTTGATTCGAGCGGCACGCGCACAAGCGATGCTAAATGACCGAGATCATATTACGCCTGATGACATCAAGGATATTGCTTTACCAGTGCTACGTCATCGCGTTGGTTTAGCACCCGAAATGGAGTTGGAAGGTTATAGTACCGATCAGATTATCAGTACTATTCTAGAAAAAGTTGAAGCTCCACGGCAATAGAGATAAAAGTATCATGCCATTACCCAGTACACGCTTATTTTATATCTTAGCCTTTATTGCTTTCATTGGCTTGCTCGCGAGCGTGTGGCCAAATATTTTAAGCATCTGGAAAATAAGTCTTTACACGCTTGGCTTTGTTGCCATGATTGACTTGGTTTTAGTCTATTTAAAGCAACCTATCGAAGCTTTTCGTGATGTGCCTAGTTCTTTGCCATTAGGTGTTAGTAGGCGTATAAAATTGCGCCTACACAATCACTCTAATCATTCGCAGACCTTAGCGGTTTATGATCACTATCCTGAGGAAATGGATATTGAAGGCTTACCTGTCAAACTGAGTATTGACGCAGGGCAGTATGCAGATATTCGATATAAATTGGTATCAACCGAGCGAGGGGGGTTTGCCTTTCCTTGTATTCAGCTTCATCTCCGTTCTTTGTTGGGCTTATGGCAGCGTAATATCATTTTAAATGTACATAGCGAAACACGTGTATATCCAAACTTTGCGGCACTGTCTCAATATGCTTTGCTGGCGACTGATAATAATCTTAGCCAAATGGGAATCATCAAAAAACGCAGAAGGGGAGAAGGGCAAGATTTTCATCAATTAAGAGAGTATCGAGAGGGTGATGCACTGCGCCAAATTGATTGGAAGGCAACTTCGCGGAGTATGAAGCTTATTTCACGTGAATATCAGGATGAGCGTGATCAAGAAATTATTTTCATGCTTGATTGTGGGCATCGCATGTTAGCTAAAGATGATGAGCTATCTCACTTTGATCATACGCTTAACGCTATTTTATTGCTTTCATTTGTGGCATTACGACAGGGGGATGCCGTAGGCTTATCAACATTCTCTGGTGAATCACGCTGGATACCTCCACGCAAGGGTTATCACACCATTCAGAATATATTAAATACGGTGTATGATTTACAACCCAGTAGTGAATCCCCCGATTTTAGCAAAGCTGCTACAGATTTAATGGTACGCCACAAAAAACGCTCTTTAATCATTGTATTAACGAATATTCGTGATGAAGATAGTGATGACTTATTGCCAGCAATTCGCTTATTGCGTAAACGACATCTGGTATTAGTAAGTAGTTTAAGGGAAAAAATAATCGATGATGTATTACACAAGAGCATAAAAAAACTCCCTGATGCTATCCTTAATGCTGCCACTCATCAGTATCTACAGCATCGTAAAAAAGCATTTGAAAAACTATTAATAAATGGCACAAACGCAGTAGAAACAACACCTGAGCACCTTAGTGTTGAATTAATTAACGCTTATTTGAATATAAAACGTAGTGGTGTTTTATAAAAATAGACTAGCGGCAGGGGAGTTAGCCTGTTTATTCAGTTTGAAAAACTAATAAACCCTTATTATTTACGAACTGTTCTACCCCCCTGAATAGATAAAAATAATAATAAAAGGAACCCCTTTATCATGAACCCACTATCACTATTTGACGCTTTTATCCACGGATTACTCGTTGGCAGTATTGCTATGTCTGTCTCCTATATTGCATATCTTCTGCATCTTAAGTTTAAAAAAGAGCCTATAGCTTAGAAGATACTATCTGGAGAAGATCCAGCAGTTCTCAATTTGGCTTCCAAGGTTGGACAAATAATGTTTACGAAGGAGGAATCGGTATTTCTAGACCCTCCATCATCGTTTCAAGCAAATGATGCCAGCTATCAAAACAGATATATCGAGTGAGTGCTCGCACATCATCAAAAAATGTCTTTCTAGCACCCAGCTCTTTTCGAACTAGTCGATAGCGCTCATCAAAGTGTTCAAGTACCGTGTGTATTAAGAAGGAAAGGATGTTGAGTGTTGCTAGTGTTGAAGACAGGTGTTTTTTCCATGCCCAAAGTTATGTTCTAGATGGTAACCTTTTGTTTTTAACGTGTTGTTATTTTCATTTTCTATTTTCCAACGTGCTCGTCCTGCCGTAATAATATCAACGACATTTTCTTCATTGACGGTGCTTATTTCGCACCAATTAATGCTTAATACCTGCTCTCCATCCGTTAGTGGCACATCATTGAGGTAGCGATAATGATGCGTGAGTGTTTCTTTGCCATTCCATTGTTTTTTCTCAATACAGTGTACTTTTCCTAGCGTAGATAAGCCGTTAATGTGCTCATAGACGGTCTTATGCGAGCTGGGCTTACAGACAAGGATGAAGTTCCATTAATACCCCGTTTCTTTTCCATGCTTCGTTGTTGATGCAGAAAAGAGGGGCTTTGCATAAAGAAGGTAGAAAAGGCACTGAGGCCAGCATCACGCATTTCATTCCTTTATTATTTTTAGTATTCAATATGGGGGTATTTTGCTAGATTTTCAGACTAGTTTCAAATTGAGAATTGCTGGCTATTACAGCGTTGTATGTTCAAGGAACAATGCTTTAATCTAACCTCGCCATTGGTGTTGTATTCAGATAATGGAGCCCCCATGAAGTCACAGACCCTGAAAGCAAAAATAGAAGAATTGGGTGTTATGCCATCTTATAGTAGACCACGAGTGAGTAATGATAATCCCTTCTCTGAGGCATTGTTTAAGACATTGAAATACATAGGAAACTGGTCATCATCAGGATTTAAAGACCTAGATGATGCACGTGACTGGGTACAACAGTTTGTGGAGTGGTATAACCACCAACATAAACATAGCCAGTTGAACTTTGTCTCTCCTGTTGAGCGCCATGCAGGTTTAGATGGCGAAATACTACAGGAACGTAAGCTGGTATTAGAGAAGGCACGTGAGGTTAACCCTAGGCTGTCGAAAAACCCTTTATTTGCTTAATTTTCACACTCTCACTTTTCGGATAACAAAATACATTAAGAAAAGATGTGTTCTTTATG
>DQSN01000087.1 GCA_015663245.1 Leucothrix mucor | reverse complement strand
TTTCAGTTCCATCTTGAGGTTCAATAATAATACTGGCTTCTAATTTTAGCTGTGCAACACAGTCATCTAAGTAGGCTTTTAAATCACTATCGTTGACCTTGTCTTCCAGAGAATAAGCGGTACATTCATCAAGAAAAATCTCATCATTAATAAGATCCATTGCTAGCAGATCTTCTGCATTTAATTCTACTTCCTCACCATTACCATTACTTATAGTGTTGTAGCTAGTAGTCGATGGGCTTGCTTGAGTGTCACTTGGCTTCTTATCATCTTTATCACCACATGCGGTTAGTGTTAGTAATAAAACTAGTGCGATCGATATTATTTTAAGCATAAAATTCTCCCTGAGTAATACGTATTCCTTTTGTATGTTCTACGATATTCTTAAATAATTATTTATGGAACAAGTTGTTTAAACAACACTTTAGAGTTACGTTGGTAATTATACAAAGCTTTTTTCTTTTCAGGCAAGTCTTCGATATTATTGATAATAAAGCCGCGCTCTTTAAACCAGTCAATTGATTGGGTTGTGAGCACTAATAGCTGTTGTAGCTGCTTTTTCTTTGCCAGCTTGGTAATGGCGTGGAGTATCTTATCGCCACGTCCTCCAGTGCGATAGTCTGGGTGGATGACGAGGCAAGCTAGCTCGCCTGTGTTGTTGTCTATGGCATAAAGTGCCGCACAGCCAATAACTTTACCATCACGTTTTATAATCGTGAAATTATCAATTTCTAGCTCCAATTGCTCCCGCGAGCGTTTGATCAAAATGCCCCGTTCTTCTAAGGGAGAGATTAACTCAATAATACCACTCACATCGTCAATGCTAGCTTGACGAATTTCATCATAAAGGCTGGCGGTAAACATTGTGCCAATACCGTCACGGGTATAAAGCTCTAGTAGCAAGCCGCCATTTTGTTTGCTATTGATTAAATGCACGCGCTTAACACCTTGGTTTAAGGCGCAAGCAATATCTTTAAGTAGGGGATATTCCGTGGTATTTTTTTTCGTGAACTGTTCCAGATCTTGTAGATCAATTTCAAGAGGTAAATTACATTGTTTTTGCGTGATGAAAATGAGCTTGTCGGCTTGTATTTGCTTGGCGACAAAGCTGGCAACATCTTCATAACGCAGATTATAGGCTTCTCCTGTGGGGGAAAATCCTAGCGATGATAGCAAGACAATATTGTCATTATCCAATAGTGATTGAATCAAAGCTGTATTGATTTTTCGGACTTTACCCGTAAACTGGTAGTCTATACCTTCAAACACTCCCACAGGTTTTGCAGTAATAAAGTTGCCTGATAAAACCCCTAGACCGTCATTGATAATAGGCGGTCTATTCAGGGCGTGGCTGAGTTTGTTTTCAATTTCAACACGTAAAGCGCCGATGGTTTCTTTGGCAATCTTTAGGGTTTCGGTATCGGTTATCCGTAAGTCATTGGAAATATTGATAGGGTGATCGATCATTTGCAGATGTTGATCAATTTGCAAACGAGCACCGTGGATTAAAATAATATGCGCGCCTAAAGCAGAAAGAATCGCAATATCATTGGTGATGCTGGCAAAGTTGGAGCTATCAATAACCTCACCAGAAAATGCAATAACAAACGTTTTTGCTCTGTGGAGGTGGATGTAAGGGGCAGCCTCTCGAAAAAAATCAATACGGCTGTACTTAGCCTGTACACCATCAATGTTAGACTTTGGAGTGTTGCTACTAGTCAAACTGTTGTACCCACTTAACTAATTCTTGCATTAGTTTTTGTTGTTGCTCGCTTAAATCCCGTTGGGCTATTTCTTCTAAGACATTATTGAAGTCATGGACGGTAAGTGTACTGCCGTAATCACCATCTATTATCCGTGCATGACAGAATTCTTGCCACTCACGTTGCTCATCAAGCGTTAAGGACTCAGGCCAATTACGCGCACGATAGCGCGGAAACAGTGTTTCTAAACGTACATCTGAAAAAGCAGGGTTGAGTGAGGCAAGTGACTCAGGAGAGGTTTTGATGATTTGATTGCACATCTTGCGATCACTGGCATTAATGAAGCCACCATAGAGCGCAGAGTCTACATCGGTCTCCCCGAAATCACGTTTTTGTTGATACATTTCTTGCAAACGTGTTAATAGTGTTTTATCCGCTAATAGCTTTTGCTTGTTTGCTTCTATTTCTGCCCAGTTAATTTGCCATTTCTCCGCCTGCTCTGCGGTTAGTGTTTTAACAGGCGAAAGGGCGGGAGATTTATTGAGATGTACGCCCTTTAATGCCACACGTATATCATCGGCAGAGCGTTCACTGTTAGGTGTGTAGAGGTTAACCTCAATGTCCTCTGCCGAAAGGCTAAGTAATAGCTCAGGGTCTTGGCGCAAATCAAAACAGATAATTTCATTTTTATTGCTGGGGTGTTGCATCAACGGGTAAATAGGCGAAATGCAACCTTGGCTGGCAGGAAACATGCCTGATACGTGTAACACGATATTGTCTGAATAGGCATTCAGTAACTCTGCGGCTGTGCTTTTTTGTCTTAGGCTAAAGTAATAGTCAAATAAGCGCGGCTGGGATTTTTTAATTAAACGCGCCATTTCAATCGTTGCACGTACATCGACAAGAGCATCATGTGCGCCAGCGTGTTCAATACCATTAGCGGCGGTTAAATGCTCAAGACGAAAACTAGCGGTGCCATCGTCTCTTTTTGGCCATTCGATACCCTCAGGGCGTAAGGCATAAGTCATTCTAACTAAATCAAGAATATCCCAGCGACTATTCCCGTTTTGCCATTCCCGTGCGTAAGGGTCGATAAAATTGCGGTAGAAACCAAAGCGGGTGACTTCATCGTCAAAACGAATACTGTTATAACCGACACCACAGGTTCCTGCTTGGGAAAAGACGGTATTAATTTGCTGGAAAAACTCAGCTTCTGGGATGCCTTCACTTAAAGCACGTTGTGGCGTAATACTTGTGACTAGCACCGCTTCGGGGTGTGGTATAAAATCATTGCTAGGTTTGCAAAATATCTCTATAGGATCGCCAATAGGCTCTAAATCAAGATTAGTGCGAATAGCTGCAAATTGAGAAGGGCGATCTTTGCGTGGATTGATACCCCAAGTTTCATAGTCATGCCAGAGTAGAGTTGTTGCAGCCAAGGGGGTATCCTTTTGTTAGGTAAGGGAGTAACGGATGGGTGGTCACTATTATCAAGCTTGCGAATAAATAATCCAGCCAGCTGAGGCTAGGAGCCTGTCCGAGAATGGAATAAGCTACTGCAAATTCGCCTGATTGCACCTGTTTTATGGTCAAATTCGTTAAAGGGAACAACCATTTTCC
>DQSN01000073.1 GCA_015663245.1 Leucothrix mucor | reverse complement strand
GCAGAACCAGATGACCAAGGTGCGTACCATACACGACCTGCGCCTTCACCAACTGAGCGAGGCTTAAAGATGTTAGAAGCACCACCAGCACCAACGATTACTGTCTTAGACTTAAATACGTGATAGTTACCAGTACGTACGTTAAAGCCTACAGCGCCAGCAACACGGTTATCATCTTTTTCGTCCATTAAAAGATGCGTAACACAGATGCGGTTGAATACTTTGTCGGCTGATTTCTTCGCTGCTTCTGCAACGATTGGCTTGTATGATTCGCCATGAATCATGATCTGCCAGCGACCTTCGCGTAAATAAGAACCTTTGTCACACTCAGGAGTGCGCATAATTGGCAGTCCCCACTCTTCAAACTGGTGAACAGCTGAATCTACATGACGTGCCATATCAAATGCTAAATCTTCACGAACCATGCCCATAAGATCCATACGTGCATAACGTACGTGATCTTCTGGGTTGTTCTCACCAAAGCGAGTACCCATGTAACAGTTGATTGCGTATAAACCCTGAGCTACCGCGCCAGAACGATCGATGTTTGCTTTTTCAGCAATAACAATCTTCTTATCTTGACCCCAGTATCTAGCTTCCCATGCAGCACCCGTGCCACCAAGACCAGCACCTGCGACTAAGACATCAATATTGTCTTCTATGATAGTTTTGTAACTCATTAGTAATACACTCCTTCTTTCAATTTCTGACCATTTGATTCAAGCGTATGTAGGCTATCGTTGCCGTCTTTATCAAGGCGAATATATTTCGGCTCATTAAACAACAACTCGCTATCGCGCATTTCCTGACTAGGAGCAGCTTCATCAGCAAGCTTAGGGATAAACTCACCCCAGGGCTTAGTTGTGATAGGAGCCAATAGTTCCATATCTTTTTCGCCGTTACGAAACTTGATGCGCCAAGCAATAGTGCCTTTTTCTTCATCGCGTACTACGCGAACGCTGGAACCAAGTGGAGCAAAGTCTGCATAACCACGTACGTCAATAGCGTTGTGTGGGCAAGCCTTTACACAAGAGTAACACTCCCAACACATATTTGGCTCAATGTTATAAGCACGACGAGTTACTTTGTCGATGTGCATGATGTCAGACGGGCAGATATCTACGCAATGTCCACAACCATCACAACGTGTCATATATACAAAAGTAGGCATATTATTCCTCTCTTCTAGTAATTAGTTAAATAGTTAAATGTTAGTAATGGCGAGGCGCTTCACGCTTGATGCCAAGTCCCATGTTCTCTGGGTTTTTACCCATGTACTCAGGGATATCTGGAAACTTTTCTTGTACTTCTGCGCTAGCTAAGTCGAAATCTCCAGGAAGACCTTCTCTTGAACCATCAGCTTTAGTAACACGCTTTTGATAAGCTGCAGCTGGCTTGAAGAACATGTGAGCAAACTTAGACCAAAGTACACCACCAAATAGGAAGGTGCTAGATGCAATGAATAAAGCGAAAAATATCCAAGCGCCAGAAGAGAGCGACCAAAGTAGTGCAAAAGTACAGGTTGCAAGCAAAGAAAGGATAAACATGTCAGCACGTACTACGCGATACCAAGGGTTACCTTCAGAAGCTAGGTCAACACGAATGCTGAACCAGAACCAGTAACCACCAACACATAGTGATAATGCACCTAAATGCCATAAGATAGGCCAAATAGCAGGAGTATCATTAATTGCAGTTGGGTAAGCAAAAATCATAATTGCTGTTGAAACAACAAATAGGATGAAGCCATACATAGTCATTAGGTGAGACGCTCTACGCTTTTGGTTAGAGAACTCAGAAGAAGTTAAAACTTCGCTAGTAAGTGTTTTAACCATTAATGATTTTTTCTCTGCGCTACTTACTGTAGTTGTAGCGGCGCTTTCAGCTTTTTTTGCATTTTCAAAGAAGTATTTTGCACTCTTTTTGTGAAGGGTATCTAAGATTGTTCCCCCGATAACGAGAAGAAACATTAATATGACATATGCCTGCATAATGCCAGGGGATATGAAAGCTGAAATTTCAGCAAAAGGGTTGATAGTGATCATTTGATACTCCTATTTGAGTTACGCTTAAGTATGATATTAATGGTTGGTAATATTATTGTGGCGGAACCCTATCATTAGTTAGAAAGTAGCTCAATCAAAATAATCTCTATTATTTGTTTACGGGGATAAGTAATATTAATGAGGGGTAATGTATTTAAATGACCCTCGATTTTTTCAGCTTGGATTGTAAAAAAAATCCTTTCTTTATAAATAGATAGATTATTAATAGGAATGGTTGTTGTTTTTGTTAGTGGGTGAGTGGAGTGTCGCCGTCATAAACTAAGTTTTTGCACAGAAGTTTTACTTGATAGCTATTTTTGTTTTTGATTCAAAGTTTGAGTTTTGCTGGGAGGTTATCAACAAATATTGTCTTTTGGGTAGGGAGGAAAAATCGTGAGGGGTGGCATCTCCCTCCAGATTATTTATTTCAAGGAAGGCTATAGGGGTTGTTTTTAATTATAAAAGAGAATGCCTCAAACTAGATTTTGTTATTGGG
>DQSN01000153.1 GCA_015663245.1 Leucothrix mucor | reverse complement strand
TGTGTCGAGTACCGTGTGATCATGGACGTATTCCAGAAAGAAGCTATGCTCTTTACAAAGTAAGAGAAGTTTTATTGTTGATGGAAAAAAATAATATCGCGTAAGATTAAACTTACATAGTGCTAAATTTCGGCACTTGCCACAAAACTTGAGCAATATTCATAATAAAAGCTACAAAAACTTAACAAAGCAACCCACCCTCCATCTTCAATTTTAAATAGAACTCTGCTTTGTTGGGGTTTCTAGCATCAAACCCTCTCTCGCTGGATAATCCAGATATAGATATCGCTAATAAAAGAGAGTATTGCATGAGCAACAACCATGAAAAGCTAGAAACCCCTAATACAGAACATGAGTTCGCTCAATATGTTCGCCTGCTTGGAAAAGGTAAAACAGGATCAAGAAATCTAACGTATCAAGAATCAAAAGATGCGATGACGATGATTCTAAAAGGTGAGGTGGAGTCTGAGCAGCTAGGTGCATTTATGATGTTAATGCGCTATCAAGAGGAAAGTGGCGAAGAGCTAGCAGGGTTTGTGGATGCTACTTACGATGTACTAACCATTCCCGACAATATGCCAACGGTTGACTTAGATTGGTCGAGCTATGCGGGTAAGGCACGTCGTTTGCCATGGTTTATCTTATCGACGCTGTTGCTTGCTGAAAATGGTATTTCTATTTTGATGCACGGTGAAGGCAATCATACCCATGGCAGAATCTACACAGAGCAAACGCTTGAGCTATTAAACATCCCCATTGCTCACTCTTTTGAAGAAGCAGGAAAACATATTACAGCAAGCAACTTTGCCTATTTACCCTTACATGATTTTTTGCCCGAATTAGCACGGATTATGAATCTAAAATGGATTCTAGGTTTACGCTCTCCTGTTAACACCTTCACCCGCTTAATCAACCCTTGTCGTGCGGAGTGTTCGATGCAAGGCATTCATCATCCTGCGTATCGCGATACACATCAGGAGGCTTCTTTACTCTTAAAGCAGCCTACAATGGCGGTTATTAAAGGTGATGGCGGTGAAACTGAGTGGAATCCTGATATGACTAACTTGGTGCGCTCGATTAAAAATGGACAGCTTATTGAAGAAGAGTGGCAACCTCTTTTCCCCAAGCGTCATGTTAAAGATAAGGTGCTCGACCCTTCAAGATTGGCTAAAGTGTGGAATGGCTCGATTGATGATGAACATGGTGTAGGAGCAATTATTGGCACTGCTGCTATCACTCTGTATACAATGGATAAAGCAGATAGCCATAAGGCAGCACTTGAGATGGCGAGAGACTGGTGGGAAGTTCGGGATAAAACACGGTTTTAATTAACTTATATTACGCATACTAAACCAAGTAGCCTATGTTGAGGCACGCGAGGAGTTTACCTCACTCTAAGAACCTGTGTTTCGTAACCTCAACACGGACTGCGATGGTAGTCGGCTTAAGCGGATAACTCCTCAACAAAATATCTGCTTATTGCATGAAATAAGCAATTTACAGATAATACTATATTTTTCTATCGGACTGGATTATGACACCCGTTACATCAACAACAGTAGAAACTGAATTTCCGATACGAAAACTATCTACCAGCACTCAGCATCATAATATTGAGTTACTAGCCCCAGGTGGCGATGCCGAAGCCATAAAAGGTGCAATAGTGGCGGGAGCAAGTGCTGTTTATTGTGGTTTAGAAGGCGCTTTTAATGCACGCAATAGAGCAACAAACCTTAGCTTTGATGAGCTGACAGGCGTGTTGCGTTTAGCGCATCACTATAATTGCGAAGTTTTTCTCACCATTAATGTCGTGATCCTTGAGCCAGAAATGCCCGCTTTATTTAAGCTACTTAATCGGCTCGTCAACACCCGCATTGATGGCATTATTGTGCAAGATTTGGGGCTATTTAATCTCGTAAAGCACTACTTCCCAAGCTTCAATCTACACGCCTCCACCCAACTAACCACTGTCAACGAAGGACAACTTGCCTTTTTAGCCAAAATTGGCGCATCACGCGTTAATCTATCGCGTGAGCTAAATATTGACGAGATCAAAACCCTCACCGCCGTTGCTCATCAACATAATTTACTCACCGAAGTCTTCGTTCATGGTGCTTTGTGCATTGCTTTTTCTGGTCAGTGTTATTCCAGCTCGGTTAGCGTCGGCAACTCAGGCAATCGTGGGCGTTGCAGCCAAGCGTGTCGAGATGAGTATGAAACTACCGCAGCAGGTAAAAACTTCCCCCTTAATTTAAAAGATAATTCCGCCTATTTTGATTTGCCTGCGCTAGTCGATGCAGAGGTTGATTCTCTAAAAATAGAAGGTCGCATTAAAGGCGCACACTATGTTTATACTGTTGTCGATAGTTGGCGAAAGCAGATAAATCGTTTTGTAGAAACAGGACGCTTACTTGATAATGATAAGAATCTACGCAGGGTTTTTAATCGTGATTTTACCAATTCATTTTTAAATGCCAACCTTAGCAAAGACATGTTTATTGATAACCCGCGTGATCATGGCGTTAGACATTCGATTAAAGAAAATGATGCCATCACCGATGTTCAAATTGAAGCTGTCACCAGCGAGTTTTATGCCGACAAAGACGCGCTAGGTGCAACATTAAGACACAAGATAAAAAACCTAAGCATTGATAAACGTAAACTTAGCATGAGCTTTTCAGGTCAACAAGGTGAGCCATTGTCGCTGAAAGTAAGCATTGATGACCCTACAAATAATAGCTCCATCAACACTAAAGAAGACAGCGATACAATCATCATTCAATCAGAATCACTATTAAATATTGCAGGTAAAAAAGGGCTGGATCATGCCACCTTTGAGCGACGTTTTAAGAACTTGCGTAGCGATTGCATGATTGACTCCTTTGATTATTCTCAACTAGGTGAAAACCTCGTTATTCCCTTTAGCGAACTCACTAAAATCAAGAATAAGCTAAGCTTTTGGTTAAATGACTCTGTTGAGATCATCGAGCCTGTAGAAGTCCCCAGATTAAGAAAACACCCTAAAATCAATCAGCAAGCCACGCTTTCCCTTTTAATTAGCGAGGAAAAAGACCTACACCTTTGTGATACAACAGATGCGGATATTTACTTTAAATTACCTGAAAGCTTCAAAAAAGATTCCCCTAAATTTATAGAGCTACTAAAAAACCACCCACGTTTAATCCCTTGGTTTCCTGCTGTTTTAATTGGTAAGGACTACGATGAAGCGGTGAGGATATTACAACAAGTAAAGCCCACACGCATTGTCACTAATAATACAGGCATCGCTTACAAAGCGTTTGAAATGAATATCGAGTGGATAGCAGGGCCATTTTTAAACACCACCAACTCTTATGCACTGCGTACATTAAAAGAAAATCTTAACTGCGCAGGCGCGTTTATCTCTAATGAAATTAACCGTAAACAAATTAAGAATATCCGCCGTCCTGAAAATTTCAAAATGCTCTACAGCATCTATCATCCCATTCTAATGATGACCAGCCGACAGTGTTTTTTCCAACAAACCGTCGGCTGCAACAAACCCACGATTGAAGATGGTTGCATGTTGAAATGCAAAAAAGCCACCACCATCACCAATGTAAAAGGCGTATCGTTTGCCATCGACAAACAAAGAGGCGGCTACCCGAGTATTTATAATGATGAACAGTTTTTAAATACAAATATCGTGCATGATTTCTCTGATTTATTTGATGAGTTTTTTATTGACCTCACCGATATTGGCGCAGGTTCTAAGGCAGAGCTAGACAAAGTACAACTGATTAAATACTTTGAGGAATTAGTACGAAAAAAAGATGATGAAGCCGAGTTTTCATTGCATGGAATGGTCATTAAATCAACCCAGCAGCAATATACCCAAGGGCTTTAATACACCGTTACAAACTAGTCAAAAAATTATAACACGAGCAAAATATGAACAAAGTCTATATCACCGCAAATGACTTGTTATTAGACTCCTACAAACTCGCTATTAATATTTATGACAGTGGTTTTCACCCCAATTTTATCGTCGGCATCTGGCGTGGCGGCACACCTGTAGGCATTGCCGTGCAAGAAATGCTCTCATACTTAGGTGTAAAATCAGATCATATCGCCATTCGCACCTCCTCTTACACAGGCATTGGCGAACAAAATAAAACCGTCCAAGTTCATGGGCTAGACTATATTATCCGCAATATAAACTTTGATGATAAGTTATTACTGGTTGATGATGTCTACGACTCAGGGCGCAGTATCCAAGCGGTAATCGAAACACTTAAAGACAAGTCGCGCCGTAATACGCCTGATGATATTCGCATCGCCACACCTTGGTTTAAACCCAATAATAATTTAACCGATCGTGAGCCTGAGTATTACCTGTATTCAACAGATGATTGGCTGGTGTTTCCGCATGAACTAGATGGCTTGACCGAAAAAGAGATATTTGAGAATAAACCTGGCTTGAAGGCATTGTTAGAGCGTTAGCAAACATCTAGTTGCCTTACAAACTTGCAAGTAACCATCTTGTAATTCATAAATTAATAAGTACACTGTACATACATGAATCAATTAAAATTTGAGTGGGATACAAAGAAAGACAAAATAAATACTAAAAAAAATGGCATATCCTTTGATGAAGCACAAACAGTCTTTTTTGATGAACAATCTATTCAATTCTACGACCCTGAGCACTCCGACGAATAAGACCGATTCATTCTTTTAGGAACAAGCTTTAAATTAAAAACCCTTGTTGTCTGCCACTGCTTTCGAGAGGACGAAACTAAAATAAGAATAATCTCCGCAAGAAAAGCTGATACTGAAGAACAAGCATATTGGAGTAATAGAGAATGAAAGAACATTATGACTTTGCAAATATGAAAGGGAAAAAGAACCCTTATACAAAATATCTCAAGCAACCTGTAACAATGCGCCTCGATAGAGATTCTGTTGATTATTTTAAATCTTTATCAGAAGAAGAAGTAGGAGTGCCTTATCAAACTCTGATTAATCTTTACTTATGAGATTGTGCTATAAATCATCGCAAGTTGAAAATGCAATGGACTTCGTAAGCCTCATAAGCACATAAACGAAGCCGTCACCTAAAAAAATTAAAATAACACGAGACAATCATGAGATTACTAAGCTTATTCAAGCATGACTTAGCCGAAGAGTCGAAAGTCTGGGTAGAGGAAGGTTTAATCCAACGCTCTCAAGCCGAAGCTATCTGCAAAAAATACGATGTTAATTACGATGCCACAGAGCGTAAAAGCTTTGGATATTTAGCATTATTGGCTTTGGGTTATCTTTTTATTGGTATCGCAGTGATATTGTTGATTAGCTCAAACTGGGATGATATCCCCCGCGCTGTACGCATGGCAGTGCTAGTCGGCATCACCGCTGGTGTACATTTCTTTGGTCTCTATAGCTACGAGCAGTCTCCGCAAAAAGGCACTGTTTTATTCTTTCTTGGCAGTTTGCTGTACGGCGCATCCATTATTTTAATTGCTCAGATGTATCACTTAGGCGAGCATATGCCCGATGGTGTTTTCTGGTGGGCAGTAGGCATATTGCCTTTTGTATGGCTCAGTAAAAGCAACTGGTTGATGATGTTACCGCTTGCACTAAGCGCCCTCTGGTTTGGCATGGAGCAGGATATGGGCTTTTATCAAGTCGGTTTTATCTTCTTTATTCTGTTTGCTTTTTATGGCGCATTTAAGTGGCAAAGCAATATGTTAGCATTCATTGCCAGTATTATATCGGCTGTTTATTGGATTGAAGGCACAGCCTATGGTGTATTTCGCTTAGATATAGAAGAGCTTTGGATTATTGCAGCGGGTATTATTGTCGGGCTTTATGGCATCGCCGTATTTTTAGCGCAAAATAAATCACCACGTTATCAAGCCTATTCTGCACTCCTGCAACTATGGTGCTTACGGTTTATTATCTTTACCACCTTCCTCCTCACCTTTAAATTTACTTGGCGCTCCTTAATCACTTACGACCACGCATTTACTTTACCAGCCGTTGGAATTGGTCTTGTAGCTGCATCCATCGGCTTTGCTTTTAGTCTTTATAAAAAACGTGTGATGCCCGTTGCTGCTTGGTTCGCTTTATTTAGCATAACGGTACTCACTGCGTTCTTAGCTAAAGGTGGGCTTTCACCGATGATTATGACCATAATTTTCAACATTGTATTTATTGGTATCGCTGTTTATTTGATTATCGAAGGCGTAGACAAAGGCATTACCCATTACTTTTTCCTTGGTGTTCTCAGCGTATTAGCCATCGCATTTG
Organism: Leucothrix mucor; assembly: GCA_015663245.1. Lineage (GTDB taxonomy): Bacteria > Pseudomonadota > Gammaproteobacteria > Thiotrichales > Thiotrichaceae > JAGLBW01. The sequence goes on along the minus strand of DQSN01000153.1, from coordinate 2,072 downwards.
CACGCTACATTAGTTTGATTGGTGATTATATTGGCTCCGCTATTTTATTTATGGTACTCGCAGGCGTGTTATTAGCCGCAGCAAAATACTGGCGTAAACAACAAATCAAACAGGGAGAAGCGGTATGAGCAAGCAACTAAAACTTGGTTTTATACTCGCCATTGCCCTGCAAGCCTTTATCTTAGTCTGGATGCTTATATCGGCAAACCTGCCACTGTGGTTTGGTCAAGAAATAAAGGTACATACTCGCCCTGTTGATCCTCGCTCCTTATTTCGGGGCAACTATGCTCATTTAGATTACCCTCTTGAACGAATGAGAATGAGCAAAGAACAACCTCTCTACAAAAAATCATTACGCAAAGGAGAAGTTATCTATTTATCCCTGAAACAGGATAAGAAGGGGATTTATGGTGCGAATATACTAAGCCTCAGCCCACCAGAAAATGAGGTTTATCTACAAGGTCGCGTACTTCGTGCTTATCACACAGAAAACACATCTAACATCCGCCTCAAATTTGCCAATATCAATGCCTTTTTTGCGCCTAAAGAGAAAGCATTAGCCTTGGAAACCCAACTTAGAAACGGTGCTGTTGCAGTGTTGATGGTGAGTGATAGCGGTAAAGCGATATTAAAAACAGTAGCTGGTAATTCAGCTTCAGCTAACTAATAAATGATGCTCTATACCTACCAATTCTCTGCAACTAAAGGCAACTCATTTAACTCCGCTCTCGCCTCACGCCAATGAGGATAAAAGCGGTCAAGCAAGGCAACAAAACGGTCATTATGCGTTGGTTCAATCAAGTGCAACATTTCATGTACCACAACATATCTAACTAAATACTTAGGCTTTTTTACCAACTCCGTATTCAAACGAATATGCCCCGACTGATGATTACAGCTTCCCCATTTTGTTTTCATACGTTGCAGGTAATAAGCGGACACTTTAACGCCTAGCTTTTCTTCCCAGTCACGAATCAGGGGAGGCAGAAATTCATGTAATAGTGATTTATGCCATTCATGGATAACACTGGCACGTTTAGTCTGATCACTATTGGGTCTAATTCGCAGAGTAATCGTCTTATGGTTAAGCGAAACTTTTGGCTTAACATGGGCTTTAATAATATGTAGTAAATAACGTCGCCCCCAAAGATAATGGCTTTCTCGCTCAATAAATTCTCGCGGCGTTTCGCGTGCTTGCTCCCATATTTGTGTTTGTTGTTGTCGAATCCAGTCTAGTTTAGAAATGGCATAAGCACGCGCCACATCTAAACGTGTATTCATTGGTGCGACTAATGTCACACCTCCATGAGGGGGATGAACTGAAAGATGTACATTTTTAATTGCTTTGCGCGTTACATGAATTTCAATATCGCCCAATTGGATCATTTCATTCATGAGTAAACTTCCAAGCAACTCAACTCAGGATCAGTGTTAAAGTTAGAAATTTCCTCCATATTTTCAATGAGAATATTAGCTATATATTGCTTTGTTTGGTTTCCATATTTAAGCCAAATAATTTTAGGCGGATGACCATAAATAATGCTCATTTCATGGAAATCACTATCCTTCGTAACAACGACAAAATTATTATTCCTCGCATACTCCCATAGTGCTTTATCATTTTCGGACTCAAGCCCTGCATAGACGACTTGGGTAGAGTTTGGATAAGTGGCTTCTATTAACGGAAGAATTCTTCTCGATAGGTTTTCATCTAACAATAACTTCATGCTGCTAACAATGTTTTCAGACTATGCTCACGGTCTGAGGCAAATAATAAAGCGGCCTGTATATCTTCTAATTCAAGCTCTGGAAAGTCTTCTATTATTTCCGCATGGCTCATACCAGAAGCCAGCCAACCTAATACATCATAGACCGTAATTCTTAATCCCCTGATGCAAGGTTTACCACCACGTTTACCTGCTTCTAATGTGATTCTTTGTTCTAGCTTTATCATTAATCTCTCCTTTGATTCACTGATTGAGTAGCTCTGTAGAGTGGCAGTATTTTTTGCCCAGCTTTTTAGGAAAGCCTGAAATTTTGTGGGCAGAGAAGATTGCCCACTCTACAGGGCT
>DQSN01000062.1 GCA_015663245.1 Leucothrix mucor | reverse complement strand
GTTTTTGTAGCACTACTTAATCAGCGAAGACATTTCTTCAAACTTCTTCTGCATAGCAATATTTTCAAACGGGATAATATCAGGAATCTGAATATTCATTAGTGCATTAAACGACGCTCGATTAGTCCGCATGAGGCGAATCAAATCAGCACTGATTTTTACGGTGTCATAGGTGTTTTTCGCTACCTTATAATCAGCCATCACTAGACCCCGTGCTTTTTTTACTTTAGCTTTTTGATGATTTAATTGCTCGGTATAGAGTTTGGCTACTTTGATCGTGAGTTGTTGGGCCTTTACGTTTTTGCGTAGGATGTTCTTACGATCATTTTTGCTTTCATTGGCAAGTAATTGTGTGGATTCTTGTTTGATGCGGAGGGTTTCTTGTCGGATAAGGTCTATTTTTGGCAGATAAACTTCATCGAGTTTTTTCACGTAGTTGTCTTGCATATTGATCACCAACTTTAGTAATACAACATGCATTCCGTAGTATTTACGCGCTTGGTTGATATTCTCGTTTGATTCTTTGGTTAGCCCCATAAGCTGTTGGGTAATATCAGCTAACACATCATAAACCAGCGACATTTTAATAATATCATCGGCATCGACGCGTGAGAGTAGTACGTCTACTTGATCATTGCTGAGTAATAAGCCTGATGCATGAAAGCGTTTTTGGAGTTTGTCTTTTTCATCATTAATGCGGCGATGTAGTTCATTAATGTCACCTTTTAGTTTTTCGATTTTTTGATCATAATCAGCTCTATCATTGTTATCCGCAACAATGCGTTTTTCCATATAGCCTGCAATGTCGTTCTTTTTCTCACGGATGCGTTGCTTTAAAGCATCAATGACATCACGGTTTTTTGAGATAGCAGGGCTGGATAGTAGGGCTTCGATGGTTTTAAAAACATCCATCTGGTCTTCGCCTAGCGATTTTTTATCATCCCCAAAAAATTTTGAATCAGGTGCAGCGTCAATCTCGGTATTTAGTTTTAATGCGGTATCAAGATCACCCAATACATCACTCCAAACGGCTCTTATATGCTCTTTTTTTTCTTCGGAAATAAGCTGTGGGGTTAGTTTGCTGGGGCTGATGGTGTCGGTGGTGACTTCATCATAGTAATCTTTGGATTTATCTAAGAGGGTGCTGCTGTATTCTTTGCTACTTTCCAGCGCATCGCCGCTTATTTCTTTGGTATTTTTCCAGACATTCCCTAAGGTGTCCGTCCAATCGGCATGAGCGATTGATGAGTTTAGTAGGAGTAGGGCGCAAGTGAGTTTTATTTTTATCATAGTTTTGTACAGAGAATATTGAGTTGATTCAATATAACATAGGTGTCAATTCTTCTTTTGCAATAACGGATATCATAAACATTCATGAATAATGAGTTAACTACGATCAAAGGTTTTTTGTTGACGCGCCAATGGCGTGATACAGCCGATGGTGTGGAGCTTATTTATTGGTTGAAAAGCTCAGAGGGGGCGGTGCGTGTGCTTATCACTGGGCAACAAGCGGTTTGTTTTATACGCGAATCTAATCAGCTAAAAACACCCGCCAAGATGCAGCGTAAAGCCTTAGCTTTAAAAACCTTTGCTGATGAGCCTGTTGATGGTCTGTATTTTCAGCAACAACGCGACTTAACCGCCTTGCGTGATCATCTCGCTTACGATAAAACCCAATTATTAGAGTCGGAAATTAAGCCCACTGAACGTTATTTGATGGAGCGTTTTATTACTGCTTCATTGCAAGTTCAAGGCGTAGCAATTCAGCGAGAGGGCTATCGTGAATTTATCAATCCTAAACTTATAAGTTCCGATTATGAGCCAGATTTGTCATGGGTATCGTTGGATATTGAGACGGAAGATTTGCGCGGAAGGCTTTATTCGATAGCAGTTTTAACGGCGGAAGGCTCACGTGTTTTTATCTCAAAACTAAAACCTGATGGGATTGAATCACCTGCACCAGAGCATATTGAATGGTACAAAACTGAACGCGAGGTGTTACAAGCTTTTTTCCAGTGGATGAAACAGTATGATCCTGATTTGATTCTTGGTTGGAATGTGGTGGGTTTTGATCTGGATTTTTTACAGTGGAAGTGCAAACGCTTACGCATACCGTTTGATTTGGGTCGAGGAGATGATAATGCGGTGATATTAGTGGCACAACAAAGTGGTCATGTCACTTTGCCACGGATTTCGGGTCGTGCTGTATTAGATGGTATTAGTTGCTTGAAAAGCGCGTTTTGGTCATTTGAAAGCTTTGCGCTAGGCTTTGTGGCGCAAGAGCTATTAGGACGCGATAAACTTATCGAAAGTGGTGATGATAAATTAGCAGAAATCCGCCGTCAGTACCGTGAAGCACCTTTGGAGTTGGCAGAATATAATCTGGAAGATTGTCGCTTAGTGGCGGATATTTTTGCAAAAACAGACCTCATTAACTTTAATATCCAACGCGCTAAAATGACAGGTTTAGCGATAGATCGCCACGGCGGATCAATGGCGGCATTCGATCATCTTTATCTACCGCGCTTACATCGTAAAGGTTATGTTGCGCCTGATATTGGCAGCGACCCAAACCCTAAAAATAGCCCTGGTGGTTATGTAATGGATTCCAAACCAGGCTTGTATAAAAACGTCTTAGTGCTGGACTTTAAAAGCCTGTATCCCAGCATCATTCGCACTTTTAAAATTGATCCACTTGGTTTATTGGTTGGTTTGAAAAGCTCAGAAAATGACACGATTGCAGGTTTTTTAGATGCACGATTCTCACGTGACCAACACATCCTCCCTGATATCGTGACAGAGCTTTGGGGGCAGCGTGATAAAGCTAAAAAAGATAAAAATGCACCTCTTTCTCAAGCAGTGAAAATTATCATGAACTCCTTTTATGGTGTGCTGGGTTCTTTTGGTTGCCGATTTTTCAACCCTCAACTTGCTAGCAGTATTACAAAAAGAGGGCATGAGATTATTCAAAAAAGTCGTGAGGTAATCGAGGCTCAAGGCTATCCTGTTATCTATGGTGATACTGATTCTGTGTTTGTCTCGCTGGATGAAAATTTATCAGAAAAAGAGTCGGTGAAAATAGGTGAAAACCTAGCAGGTATTTTGAATGAATGGTGGACGAATCATCTAATGCAAGCGTTTCAAATCAGCTCTAATTTAGAGGTGGAATTCGAGACACATTACCATCACTTTTTTATGCCTACGGTAAGAGGTGCGGATATAGGCAGTAAAAAACGCTATGCAGGCGTAGTGAAAAAGAACGGTGAAATGAAGATGGTTTTTAAAGGGCTAGAAACTGTGCGTACAGATTGGACGCTGTTAGCGCGGGAGTTTCAGCAAGAGTTATACCGTCGTATCTTTTTTGATGAGCCGTTTATTGAGTTTGTAAAAGAAACCAATGACAAACTCTGGCGTGGTGATTGCGATGATAAATTAGTTTATAAAAAACGCCTACTTCGTCCGCTAGAAACCTACGCTAAAACCCAATCACCCCACGTAAAAGCCGCGTTGAAAATGAAAAATCCCAGCCGTGTGATTAAATACATCATCACTTTAGAGGGCGCAGAACCTATCGAAAATAAGCCTGAAAATATTGATTATCAACATTATGCAGATAAGCAATTAGCGCCTGTCGCAGATAGTATTTTACGTTTTAAAGATACTAGTTTTGAGCTGATTACACAGCGGCAGATGGATGTATTTGGGTAGTTACCAAGCTACGCCTGTTTAGCTTTATTAATCCATTCTTTATATCTCGACTTATAGTGCTTGTCAGAGACTTTCGCGATTGAGATTATTTTCTCTAGTAGTTCTTTAGCGGCTTCGTTTTCACCTTGATCCTGTAATAACATAGCGTAACGGTAAGTGGCTTCTGGCCCTGAGTAAGATTCGTGTAAGGCTTCGTATTCTTTAATCGCACTATCAACCTTGCCTAAATGAGCCAATGTTTTTGCATACAATAAATGGGCAGTGGCATTTTTAAAATCAGGGTTGTATTGTATTAAATCATCCAGTGTTTGTTTGGTTTCGCTGTAGTTTTGCAAGCCGTACTCTGCTTGAGCTAAGCCGAACATGATATGTGCATCGTGTTTGTACATCCCTGATAAACACTTTTTATATTTTGTAGTCGCGTCTTCATACATGCCTTTTTCGAGTAGCTCGTTGGCTAGCTTCATGGTATTTTCAACGCTATCTGAAATCGTATAATCCTTGGATGCTTGTTTAATATCTTTATTTGGGTTGATCACATCTTGTAGTTTCTTATTCGCTTGGTGACCACTTCGGCTTCCCATAAACTCAGGTAAAATTTCCATGATGGCATAAGCAATAGAACCTGCGGCGGGTAACATGACGACTACCCATATCCATGTGGTGTTGCGACCTGTTTTTAGAATATGAAGAACAAATAGAACTTGGACGATAACGGAGAGAATTAATATTGGCATTATGGTTGGTCTCTTTTTATGATTTTTATATTAGGTCTATATTATGTACTTCTAAGTGGTAGCTCGTATAATTAATAGTGATTTTTTGCTTGAAAGGTAAAATATCAAGAAAGTGTAAGCAGTCAATTCAAGGGATTACTCCCAGAATATATGCTATTGATTTAGTTATAAAAAAGCCCCGCGTAATCAGATGATTTTAGCGGGGCTTTTTTGTCACTGCTTTGTATGAAACTTACTCTGAAGCAGTAGCCTTATTTTTAAACTCCTCAACCTGCTGAATAATCTCTTCAGGCAGCCCTTGTGCTTTCAAATCTTCAATATTTTGTTTTGCTAACTCTTCCAATAAGCCTTCTGGTATACCGCCAGCAGGAAGCCCTGCGCCATCAGGTGCTTCTAGACCTTGGGGTGGCATACCTGCTGGAGGACCTGCAATGGTTTCGATTAGAGCTATGAACTCATGGGGAGTCATGGCTTTATTATTTAAGGTAATGCTATCGCCTTTAAACTGTGTGGAGATACTGTATTGGTCTGCATTTTCTTGGATTAAACCTTTGTCGATGAAGATTGGCATCATCAAAGCGGCTGGTGTAATAGCGATCATGCTTTTTGGTGCTGAGAAGTTAAAGCTGCCTTCCATAATTTTCAT
>DQSN01000227.1 GCA_015663245.1 Leucothrix mucor | reverse complement strand
GTAACCGCGTTAAATGACATTTTTACATTGTAGATAAAGCAAAGCAGGTTTTATAAATAGCATAAAATATAGCAATAACGTAGGCATGATAAGCGATAGCGCCATCAGGCGTGACATAAACCAAACACACACCCAGAGATTATAAAGACCCGTTTTATGGATTGATATAATAGCGTTATTCGCGGTAAAGCGACAATGGTTATGTCGGATGGCAATGCGCAGATAGAGCGTGGGAGCATTATTTTTAGGTGTTATAGCGCATTTTATCCAACCTACGAGTAATCAGGGTTACCGCGTTTAAAGATAAAAAAGGGTTTGTACGTTATTTTTATCGTTGGTGGTGGAGCAAAGAGAGCCGTGTTAGATGGCGTACCTTATCTAACCTACAGGTGTTTTTATCAGAATTTCGGTATTTTAACGCAGGCTACATTTGTTCTATCAATTTATATAAATAAAGTCAGGTAATTACTTTCAAATGCAAAAATTTCTAATAAGTTTAACCATCGTAACAGTATTAGTTTACCTTGCTTTTGGTGCTTTGCTGTTTAGCTATCAACGTGACTTTCTTTATTCTCCCGCCCCTGCTATCGCGCATAAATATACTGAAATAGACGTTTCCAATGAGGGTGAAACGCTAAAAATGGTTGCTCTCAATAGCGGAAAACCGTCTGCCATTTTATATTTCGGGGGTAATAGCGAGTCGGTTGAATACAATATTGATGATTTTTTGCAGGCTTTTCCTGATGTTAGTATTTATTTGCCTAAATATAGGGGCTATGGCGGTAGCACAGGCAAGCCGACAGAGGTGGGTTTGTATAGCGATGCGCTCTTTATCTACGATCAATTAAAAGCTAAGCACGAAAATATTGCTGTAATTGGGCGTAGCTTGGGTAGTGGTGTGGCGACGTTTGTGGCATCAAAAAGAGCGGTCGAGAAGTTAGTGTTAATCACGCCGTTTGATAGTATCCAAAATATTGCTCAAGCTAGTTATCCTATTTTCCCGATGTCGTTGCTGTTAAAAGATAAGCATGATTCAATCGGCAGAGTGGCATCTATCAAGGCTAAAACGTTGTTATTGGTGGCTGAGCATGATGCTTTAATTACGAGAGATATGAGTGAGCGTTTGTTTAAGCAGTTTCCTGCGGCTCAAGCGAGGCAAGTGATTATCAAAAAGACGGGGCATAATACGATTTCATCGGGTGATGGTTATTATGATTTGATGAGTGAGTTTCTTGTGGAGAGAGCGGGGGAATGAAAACTTATCTAAAACTGCTTGTGGTGATGTTGATCTGGGGTGGTACATTTACTTCGGCAAGGTTGTTAGGTGGCGAGCTAGAGCCTGCTGTTTCGGCTTTTTTACGGTTTTTAATTGCCTCGGTGGTGTTATTGCTGTTGCTCTATTTTAAAGAGGGCGGTTTTCCAAGGGTGACGCGCAAGCAGTTTGTACCTTTGCTGGGTATGGGGCTAACGGGCATCGCGATGTATAACTTGTTTTTCTTTTATGCGTTGGCGAATGCAGAAGCAGGGCGAGGGGCATTGATTACGGCAACGAATCCTTTAATTGTTGCGGTTTTCGCCGCGTTTGTTTTTAAGGAAAAATTCACACCTGTTCGTGTTGTGGGGTTTGTGCTGTGTGTGATTGGTGTGGTGCTGATTATCTCGCGTGGCGATGTGCTAAGTTTAATGCAAAATGGGATTGGCTGGGGAGAGTTAGCGTTTCTTGGTTGTGCATTTGGCTGGGCAATTTATACCTTGATTGGACGCTTTATTAGTGATCAGTTTTCTTCGTTGGCAATCATTGCTTATTCCAGCAGTTTCGGTACTGTCATTCTCTTTTTTGTCGCATTAAATAGTGATTTATTGGGGGCGGTATCACAGCTTAACTTTAATGCATCAGCTAATTTATTGTTTCTTTCTTTGCTTGGTACAGTGGTGGGTTTTGTCTGGTTTCAGGATGGTGTGAAGGCTTTAGGTGCAGCAAAAGCAGCGGTGTTTATCTACTTTATGCCCGTGAGTGCGGTGTTCTGGGCTTATATTATTTTGGGTGAAGAGTTTACTATGTTGCTGGCACTTGGGGCTGTGTTGGTTATATCGGGCATTTACCTGGTGAATAAGAAGGAATCAGCGCAATGAAGCAGGCGATAGTTGCTTATCATCAAGATGAATTTAATGACTGGGTAGCGGAGTTGGAGTGCGGTCATAATCAGCATGTGAGGCATGACCCTCCGTGGATTGATCGACCTTGGGTGATTAGCGAGCAGGGCAGAGCATCTAAAGTTGGTATGGTTTTGGTGTGTAAGAAGTGTGATGAAGGCGCTCCTAGGGATAATTAAATATGTAGCGTGTACTACACTTACAGGAACCTGTTATTTAAAGTGGAGTTTATTATGCTACGTCATTTTTTCTTATTGTCTTTTATCATTATTTTGAGTGCATGTGGCGGCTCTGGTTCGGGCGGTTCTACACCACCACCGCTTACAGGTAGTGCATTGCAAGCGGCGAACACTGTGGTGCAAGCGATAGAGGGTTTGCAAAATGGCGGGGGGGGCTTAACACCTTTTACCAGTTTGTTTGATACTGATGGGGTACGTTTTTCTCCTTACTATAATATTGTGCCAAGTTATTTGGTGCTAACGCAGGATGAATATGAAGGGGACTTTATTGTGCAGAATCCTCCTGTGAAAACATGGGGAATACAGGATGGCTCAGGTGATCCTATTGACCTTAATGTGCGTGCTTATTTATCTCAGTATGTATGGGATTTTCCATATCATACAGCTGCGACGGTCACTGAGATTAATGCTAGTAGTGATTTTTTATCTCAGGGCAACCTAATCAATAATATGCTGACCTTCTATCCTACAGCCCAATTTCAAATTGTTGAATATCATCAGGCGGGTGTTGACCCTAGTTTTGCGGGAATGGATTGGACTAGTTTGATGCTCGTGTTAAAGCGTATGGGCAATAACCAGTGGTCGTTAGTGGGCTTGGCGCACGGTTCTTGGACGATTTAAAATATTGTCGTTATTCAGTAATAATTAAGCGAGCTAATGATTTAATGGATGCAATTAGTTCTCACTCCCCCAATGAGATGGATTTTGAAATGAAAAATATTTTCTCGACTACAGCACTTGTTGTTCTACTTACTGCGCCATTATTAGTTTCTGCTGAGGATAAGGCAGTTTTTGCCGATGAATATTTGAATGTGGGTGATGCTGTTGAACAAGGAGCATTGAATATTTCACCGTTTATTGTTAGTAAGTCAGCTAAACCAAGCGACCAAAACAAATGGGGAAGCAGCTGGGGTGATAAAGTCCCATTTAAAGGCAATGTACCATATGGTGTTGCTGCTTATAGCATTGATGTTACAGACTATTTTCCTGAATTCTAAATACTTTCTTGTATGTGATTAATATCGAGAAAGGTCTTGGTTTTAATGGCATCCTCTCCCCTGTAAACACTCTTTCTGTTTGTTTTTCAAACAAAAAATTATTATCTATTAGAATCATTACCTTATAGTGCTTATAAGTGAGTTTTAAACAGAGTTATCCACATTTTCTGTGGATAACTTTTGGTGAAATATATTTTAATTAAGGTTCTTTTCCTTAATGCCCTGTATGTCTGCCATGAGGGTTTTAATGTACTTTTTAATAGAGGTTAATAAGCACATGGTTAGATTAATAATACTTTTTGTTCTGCTGGCAGTCAGCTTCTATGTTGTAAAATTAGTAAAAAATAATTGGAAGGATCGTTCTGATTCGGGGAAACCAATTGCAAATAACAGCAAGCCAGATGAAAAGATGGTGCAATGTTTGTGTTGCGGTGTGTACCTTCCTGAGAAAAAATCGATCAAACAAGGGGATAAAGTTTTTTGCAGTCGAAAGCACGCCAAACAATACAAAGAGTAGAGCAGGAGCAAAGTGGTTTGCCTGTATCCGCTTTTTTGTCGGATGAAAATACATGGAGTCCATTACAGCTTTATAGTATTTATCGTTTAATACTAGCGGGTATGTTGGTGAGTATCGGCTTGACGGGGCACTCTTTTGCACAGCTTGGGAGTTTTCAGCCTGACTTATTTGATGCTGCATCGTTAGTCTATTTGATCGTTGCTTTAATAGGCGTTTTTCTTACCCATTTCCGTTGGCCAAAATTTGTAGATCAAGTTTATTTGCATACAGGTATGGATATCATGCTGTTGCTGATGCTGATTTATGCCAATGGCGGTTTGCATTCTGGTCTTGGTTTATTGTTTGCACTCCCTGTTATTCTGGCGAATGTATTAAAACCTGGGCAGCATTCATTGTTCCTTTCCGCTATTAGCGTAATAGCTTTGTTGTCGGTAGAAGTTTATTTGCAAAATAAGCCTAATATAAGTTCATCGGAGCTTAGTCATGCAGGGCTGTTAGCTTTTTTTGTGTTAATGGTGTCATGGTTGGTTGATGATTGGTTGGATAAAGCATCAAAAACGGCAGCATTGGCAAAAAAACGCGGTTTGGATATCGCTAGTCTTTCGCAGTTGAATCAGTCAATTTTAGATCAGTTGCAGATGGGGATTTTGGTAGTGGAAAACTCAGGTGTGATTCGTCATATGAATCCACGCGCGTGGGAGATGTTAGGTCAGCCTGATAGTTGGCGTAGTCAGCCCTTGAAAATACTGGCTCCTGAGCTAAATATTCATTTGCAACATTGGTTTAAGCATACATGTCCAAAAATTGTGACGTATGACATCAAGCACTGGCAAACCACGGAACTGAATTTTCGATTGTCTCAGTTGGGTTCACGCGATAAGGGGACTGCATTAATTTATTTGGAAGATATTACTGAGCAAAGGGAAAAGCAGCAGGGGGTAAAAATGGCTTCTTTGGGGCAGCTGACAGCGAATATAGCGCATGAGATTCGTAACCCTTTGGGGGCAATTAGTCATGCCGCGCAGTTATTGTCGGAGTCCCCAGAGCTGGATAAGACCGATACTCGCATGGTGCAGATCATTCAATCAAATTCAAAAAGAATGAACGTGACAATCGAGAGTGTGCTGAATTTATCGCGGAAGAAAAATCCGAATAAGGAAACGATACATTTACAAACATGGTTAGGTGAGTTCGGGCATGATTTTGCGATGCAATCTAGCCTTAAAGAGGGGCAGGTAAGTGTCTTTGTTGATCCAGCAGATGCAGAAATACAGTTTGATTTAACACATTTTCATCAAGTCTTGTGGAACCTTTGTCGCAATGCGATGAAATATGCTTGTGAAGACTCTGCTGATTTGAATCTATCAATAAATTGTAGCTTGCGTGCTCAGACGAAAACGATGATGTTAAATGTGATTGATAATGGCGTTGGCGTTAGTGATGAAAATCAAGAACGCTTATTTGAACCCTTTTTTACCACTAGCAGTTCTCAGGGAACAGGTTTAGGGTTGTTTATGGCGCGTGAGTTGTGTTTAACAAACAATGCTAGCTTGGAATATATAAGGCTTCCCGCAGGCGGAAGCTGTTTTAGAATTATTTTTGCTCATAACCATAAAAAATAAGAAGAAGTGACTATGGCTCAACAACAACGTGTATTGATTATTGATGATGAACCCGATATCCGCGAATTATTGGAGATTACTTTGTTGCGTATGGGGCTTGATACCGCAACAACAGGGACGGTGAAAGATGCAATGCTCAGTATTCAGACCTTTAAGCCTGATTTGTGCCTAACCGATATGCGGCTTCCTGATGGCTCAGGTTTTGATATTGTACGTTATATCCAACGTGAATATCCTCATATACCTGTGGCTGTTATCACTGCTTTTGGTAGTATGGAAGCGGCAGTTGAGGCATTAAAAGCAGGTGCGTATGATTTTGTTTCTAAGCCTGTTGATTTAACTAAATTACGTGATTTAGTGCAGACGGCTTTGAAGCTATCAGAAGAAAAAGAAACAGCTAATGTAAAGGCGAATACTAATAAAGTCAGTAACCCTATTTTGGGAGAGTCGGCTAGTATTGCTCAACTTAAAGCCACGATTGCTAAATTGGCAAGAAGTCAGGCGCCTGTTTTTGTACATGGTGAGTCAGGTAGTGGTAAAGAGTTGGTTGCAAAGCAAATACATGAGCAAAGCCCTCGGGCTAGTGCACCGTTTGTTCCTGTCAACTGTGGTGCTATTCCTGAAAATTTAATGGAAAGTGAGTTTTTTGGTCATAAAAAAGGTAGTTTTACAGGAGCTATCGAAGATAAAATTGGGCTGTTTCAGGCTGCTCATCATGGTACATTATTTTTAGATGAAGTCGCTGACTTGCCGCTGGGAATGCAGGTTAAACTCTTGCGTGCTATCCAAGAAAAAGCCGTAAAACCTGTGGGCGGTGTAGAGGAAATTTCTGTAGATGTTCGTCTTTTAAGCGCAACTCATAAAGATCTGGAAGCAGAGGTTGAAGTTGGGCATTTTCGACAGGATTTATATTATCGCTTAAATGTTATTAAGTTAGATGTTCCTCCCTTGAGAGATAGGGATGCTGATGTGTTGTTATTAGCGGAATATTTTTTACAAGTTATTTCTTCACGTTGGCAGCTACCTGATATCACCTTATCAGAAACTGCGAAACAAGCATTAGCACAGTATAGTTTCCCTGGGAACGTGCGTGAGTTGGAAAATATATTGGAGCGAGCGAGTACTTTGTGTGATGAAAATATGATTCATCCCGAAGACTTACAGTTGCCAGAGCTAAGCCCAATTGTTAAAACAGCCGCCGTTATGCAAGAAAAACTTTCAGTACCTGATTGGTCAGGAGCTAATACACCATCTTTTGTTCAGGCAGCTGGTTTACAGTCAAATGAGGAAGAGTTGATTTTGCAAGCCCTAGGTCAAACACGTTGGAACCGCACAGCAGCCGCTAAATTATTAGGTATGACATTTCGTCAATTACGCTATCGTATTAAGAAATATGACTTAGATAATTCTTTGTAGTGAGTATTGTTTTAGGTTCATCAATCCGCCCATAATTCTCCTATATTACATAAAAAGCTGTATGACTTTATAATTTGCACTTTTGCTGTTTCGATAAAGAGCAATAGTTACCGAAGATATGAAAATATAAGCAAATATCAACAGAACCTATATTTGATAAATCTGATGAATGCATAAATTATAATATTTGCTATACTTTTGCGATAATGTGGTTCTATAGCTATTATAGAAGTCGATAACATGACAATGCTTCTGTCTGCTAGCAATGGCTTATCTTTCAGAGTATCCTTTTATTTTATTTTATTTTATTTTATTTT
>DQSN01000058.1 GCA_015663245.1 Leucothrix mucor | reverse complement strand
TGCCAGTGCCAGTGCCAGTTTTTCGCCCAAATAATGTATTGATTTTCTTAGCCATCGAAAATAACTGCCCATCCGATGAACGCATATACAATGTAGGTGTTCCCCACTCGATATGATTTAAACCTATATCAATAGACTTTCTTGCCTCCGTAAGTGCGGCTTCAATAGGATAGCCATTAGCTAGGGCATTATAAAATCCATTCGAGAAAGTGATCGCCGCCGCATCAGTAATTTCAAACTGCATGGCAATTACCGCAGGTATGTTTTTCTTAATCAGCGAAAGAGCCACACCCGAGAAAAAGACCTTACTTGACGCCTTGCCTCCCTCACATGAATTTAGAATAACCAGACGCATAGACTCCACGTCCCGCAATAACTTACCAAGCGCCTCCGCCTCTAGTGCTTTTGCTTTACCCCGCTTATTTTCAAATAACAAAACTGCATTACCCGTTTTAGGCTCAAAATCACTATGCCCAATATAATGCAAAATGTGATATTGCCGACGTTGTAACTCATGTTGTAACGACTCGACGGTTGCCATTGGTAAACGTGTTATTGCTACCAGCCCTCTTTCTTCGAGAGTTTTCAACGCTTTTTTAAGATTATTCCACTCTGTCTCTACATCTAACTGGGGAAATTCTTCAGGACTAGAGATAATCACCAAGATATTCAGTGGTGGTGTTATTTTAGTTGGCTGATGCGTGCTAATCAGCTCTGGATAACGAATAATCGGCGTTTTTACCGACAGCGTTAAAAAACGCTCCTCGTTTTCATCATATAGATACTCCCAAGGAAGAGCCGCCAGCTCAGGAACATCATTAGAAAACTGTAAGCGTATACGTAAACCATTATTTCTAGTTTGCAGCAAGCTCTTAGTCAAACACTCCATCATTTCATCTTTAAATATAGCTCTAAAAAGTGAGCCCCCTATATTTTTTATAGAGCTTTTTGAGCAAGATTCATTTTCGGTCGTTATAGCATCATGGAGTTCAAAAGTACGTGATGAGCGTGTGAATTGCGTAATGCATTGACCTAAAGAATCGGTATCATCAGGAATAGCAAAGCGGCAATGCGCCTGCCCTGCGGGAGAACTAATAATGCGAGCCTCAAACTCATCTGCATTTTTTGTCAGCAAAACATCTAAATTTTCATATTTTTTGATCACGCGTTCATTCCTTGATCTAGATTTGATTAGAGCTTACTTAAACAATACCCCTCATCCCTCCCTGCAGCTTTATTATTGAACAAACTCTAGATTTGGAGATTACCTTTAAATTGTAGCTCCTTTAGATATTTTTGCTTATGCTGGATTAGATTTTCACCCAAACCTGCTTTTAGCAGAAAAAAAATTAGAGTATCGCCATGATAAAAAAGGAATATATATACTCTCGGTTATCAAGCAACTCAATTGAAAGCTTGCTAAACCATCATTATAATTTAGAAGAAATATCTAGCTGTATTTTTTATATTCTAGGTTTACATGATAACTATCTAATTAAATGTAAAAATAATCAGTACATGCTACGAGTGTATAGAAATGATTGGCGCACAAATGAAGAGGTAGACTTTGAACTTGAGTTGTTAAATTACCTCCAAGCAAAGAAACAAGCCGTATCCTATCCCATAAAAACAAAAGATCAGACATTATCATTTGAAGTCAGCTACCCTGAAGGGAACAGGTCTATGGCATTATTTAGTTATGCGGATGGAAAAGCTTTAAGTCAGGAAATTTCACTCCAAGAAAGTCGAATACTAGGTCAATCCGTCGCTAATATTCACAAAACTTCTAATAATTTCAAGACGAATAAAAAGAGAAAATCACTTAATTTAACACATCTCTTATATGATTCATTATTGCTTATCAAACCCTATATTACTCCTGATGAACTCTCATTTTTAAAATCTATTAGCAATATAATTGCGTCTAAAATTTCAACCTTAAATAGAGATACTGCAGATTACGGAATATGTCTTGGAGATGTAAATTCAAGCAATTTTCACATAACGCCAAATAATAGAATCACACTTTTTGACTTTGACCAATGTGGCTATGGATATAGGACATTTGAACTAGGGAAATACCTATCATCCCAGCATTTTCACAGCTCAAAAGAAGATATTATGGAAGCCTTTATTCAAGGCTATGAAACAGTACGCACATTAACAAATGAAGAAAGAGAAACTATTCCCTATTTTGAAATAGCCAGTGTTATCTGGGTCATGTCTATTCGTGTTGCGAATAAACAAAAAGTAGGACAGGCATACTTAGAAAAAGACTATTGGAAGCAGCGTATCGGGATAGTCAAAAGCTTGGTTGATAATATCTGACAAATACAATTCATTAAATACTTAAGCACCATAGGAGTAACGCCAAAAAGGGAGCTTAAATTCTCTTTTTTATCTTTAGATGTGGGTTTGGTTTATGTCGTATCAGATAGCGCAAACTTATCCAGCCTCCACGAGTGGTTTATCCAAAGTTACCGCACTAAGAGCATCACTAATAAAAACACCCACTACCCTAATCTTAAAGTAGCACCGTTACCCCAAAGCAGCCGACCGCAACACAGCCAACTTCTCAATCTGCATTTCATCAAAAGTATAAGGTATTCCGCCTACTCCATAACCTGATTGCTTTAACCCCGCAAACGGCATCCAGTCTACCCGAAAAGCGGTGTGATCATTAATCATTACGGCTGAGGCATTGAGGTGTTTGAAAGCGTACATTGCGGTGTCTATATTTTTACTGACTACGGATGCTTGAAAGGAGTACGGCACTGCATTGGCGCTGGTAATGGCTTCGTCTAGTTCGCTATAACTATTGATACAAACGACAGGACCGAAGATTTCTAGTTGCCTGACTTTGCTTTGTGTCTCTGGCTCGAATAACACTGTGGGCGGATACAGGGCTTCACTAATACGCTGTCCACCTGAGATTAATTCTGCGCCTTCTTTTATAGCTTCATTTACCCATTGCTCTACTCTATCGGTTTCCCAATGTCGAATAAGTGGACCAATATCGATATTCTCATCGGCAGGGTCACCAACTTGCATTTTATTTCCCAGCTCTGCAAGACGCGTTGCGACTTCTTTTGCAATACTGTGATGAGCAAATATTCGTTGCACCGAAACACAGACTTGACCTGCATGATAGAAGCCTGCTTTAGCCAGTAGTGGCATCATGTCATCAAGATCTGCATCTTCTGTGATAATAACGGGAGCTGCTCCACCATGTTCTAGCGCGCAACGTGTGCCTGCGGCTAGCTTACTTTTTAACATCCAACCTATTTTTGCGCTACCGATAAAACTAAAAAAGCTCACTCGCTCGTCCGTTACTAAGGCTTGGGCGGTTTCATTGCTATCAGTCATCACTGCCTGACACCAGCCTTCGGGCAAACCTGCTTGGCTAAAGAGTTCGGCTAATGCAAATGCAGATAAAGCCGTATCACTGGCTGGTTTGATAATGACAGGGCAACCTGAAGCTATCGCAGGACCTATTTGATGAATGATTAAGTTAATTGGATGATTAAAAGCACTAACGGCAACGACTACACCAATCGGCTCTTTGTGAGTGAAAGCAATACGATTTGCCGAGGCAGGGTTGAGATGCATAGGAATTTCCCGCCCTGCATTGCCGCGTATACATTCAATACAGTTTAAGATGCCATCAATTGCACGATCCATTTCTATGCGTGTATCAACAATTGGTTTACCACCCTCTGCTACAGCTTGATCGACTAATTTTTGATAGTTTTTTTCCATCAACACCGCCATTTTACGCAAAACTGTGATGCGCTTTTCGGCAGACAGCCAGTTATCCTTATTATCAAATAATGCGGTAGCATTTTTTAAGGCTTGATCCACCCCTGCTAGGTCAATAGTTTCCACCGAACCGACATTACTCCCATCGTAAGGTGAGGTAACGGCTAATTGACCGATTGATTTTGCATTGGGAACTTGTAGTTTATAATCCATATCTAGGCTCTGTTAATATTTACTTATATTTTCATTTTTAGTCAGTCTTTTCTTCTATCAAGGCAAAAAGGGGAGATATTTATCAATATGTAAACAGAACCTACCGATAATTTTTAATTAAATCGGACAAATCAAATGCCCTAGCTTCTCGGTAAGCTTCATATTTTCCGAGTAGTCCACAGGCACATCCACTATCACCACAGTGTTATCTGCAAAGGCTTGTTTTAAAGTAGGCAATAAGTCCTCTGCTGTTTCTACTCTATAGCCTTTTGCACCAAAGGATTCTGCATATTTAACAAAGTCAGGGTTATTAAAACTGATATTACCCGTGCGTCCAAAACGACGCTGTTGATGCCATTTAATCAGACCGTATTCACTATCATTCCAAATCATTATCACGATAGCGATGTTGTAGCGCAGTGCGGTTTCTATTTCCTGAGAGTTCATCATAAAACCCGCATCACCCGTAATTGTTAGTACATTTTTATTAGGATAGGTCATTTTCGCAGCTATTGCCCCTGGAACTCCGATTCCCATAGAGGCAAAGCCATTGGAGATAATACAGGTGTTGGGTTTTTCACAGCGAAATAAGCGCGCTATCCACATTTTATGTGCACCAACATCGGAGACAAGAATATCTTCATCTGCCATTGCTTGGCGGGTATCGTAGAGTATTTTTTGTGGTTTGATGGGGTAGCTCGCATCATCAGAAAACTCATCTAGTTCATTGATGATAATACCTTTTAGGTTATCCGTTTTACCCTTGTGTTTTTGTGTTGCCACTGCTGCAATGCGTTGTAAGGATGTGCTTATATCACCCAGCACACCTGCTTCGAGAATATAATGCGCATCTACCTCTGCGTAAGTCGGATCAATATGAATTATCTTTTTATCTTTATTCGGATGCCATGATTTTGGGTGATATTCCACCATATCAAAACCAATACATATCACCACATCTGCACGATCAAATCCACAAGCAACATAGTCATGTGCTTGTAGGCCAACACTGCCAAGAGAAAGAGGATGAGAAAAAGGAATAGAACCCTTTGCCATAAAGGTCTGCGCAACAGGGATATTCAGCTTCTCGGCAAATGCAATGAGATCATCGCTGGCATGAGCACGCGCAATGCCGTTACCTGCCATAATGATGGGGAAATTGGCTTCATCAATAATTTTTGCCGCTTGCTCTACCTTATCCTGAGGCGCAACCGAGGCGACGGGTGATTGTACTTTTAAGGGGACTTCATCATCAGCAACCTCCATTCCTGCAATATTTTCAGGAAAACTAATAAATGCCCCGCCTGGTTTTTCTGCCTGAGCATCTTTAAAAGCTTTGCGTACTAGCTCTGCAATCACTTCTGGTTCTCTTATTTCTTTACTAAATTTGGAGATGGGTTCAAACAGATTCACTAAATCTAATATTTGATGGCTTTCTTTGTGCATACGCGTGGTTGCACCCTGCCCTGCAATCCCCACAATCGGCGCTCGATCCATATTTGCATCGGCAAAACCTGTTATAAGGTTAGTCGCTCCTGGCCCTAGAGTTGCCAAACAAACACCCGCTTTCCCCGTTAAGCGACCATAGACATCCGCCATAAAAGCAGCACCTTGCTCGTGTCTCACCGTCACAAACTTAATCGTGCTATCACGAAGTGCATCCATTACGTGTAAATTTTCTTCTCCTGGGATACCAAAAATGGTTTCTACACCTTCATTTTCTAGACAACGTACAAAAAGCTCAGCGGCAGTGGTCATTATTAAACTCCTAGTTGAATAATAGATGGTTTATCTTTAAGCAGTTACAGTTTGTCGTGATAAAGAAGCATCAATATTAACCCTACGACAAAATCATAAAGTGCTTACGTGAGATGAGATGGTTTAGACGCTTAATAAATAGCCTGAATCTAAAACTACTAAGCTGCGTATATATATCTTGAATCTGCCATTAAAAGAATTAAGACAATAGGTCTCACCATTTAGCACAAGCCTGCTATAACTATAGTCAAGCTTTGCTACTACAAAAAAATATGAGGTGAAAATGTTAAAAAGAATGGAAATATTTTTGATCACAGTAATGTTTGTGCTGATTACCGCGATTATTCTAATTACCTACACCATGCAACGCGCACAAGAATTTAGAAGCCACCAGAACACCATCCAGCAATCATCGGTTCATGGTGCTAGCTATGCAATTAATAGGCAGTTATTAAACAAGCATCGCCATGTACGCTTGTTTCTAGATGAGTATGCGCAGCTATTTTCTCGATTAAGTTTTTTCCCTATGGATGAAAAAACCTCGGGTGATATAAAACGACGACTACAACAACGATTCCCTGATTTTTTCACTTACACGATTAGTAACGCGCAAGGCATTCCTATCTTATTGGATATGGATTCCCTCGTTGGAGAGGCTTGCCAGAATGATCTCAAACAATTTTCTAATAGTGTGAAAATGAATTCCCCCTCCTTACCGAACAAAGTATTCATTCACCCTCAGCCCTTTAATTATCACTTCGATATTATGGCTCCGCTCAAAACCAAAGCAGGAAATTTAAACCTATTTTTTGCTAGTTTTTATGTAAAAGAAATCACTGATATTCTAAAAACGCATGAGATACCTGGTCAAAAATTAATGCTGGTAAAACAATCTGACCCCAGCTTAATTGAAGTGACTAAACAAGGCACAAGAGATAAGCTTTCTCGTGAAATCAACTTGTCAACAGAGGAGCAACGTAGAATTAGAGTCTATGAAAATATTCCTAATACAAATTGGCGTTTAGTTGCATTAGCAGATGCTAAATTTGAAAAGAAATACTTATATGGCTTATGGAAAGAGGCTTTTATCATTATCGCAATTGTTAGCCTTGCTTTATTATTACTCGCATTTGTATTAATTAAACTCTCAAAAAGAAGAATGATGGATTAAAAAAGCTAATAACTCAGGCAACAAAAAAGCCGTATGAAAAATTTCATACGGCTTTTTTTAGAATACTGTGAAGCTAGCTTACCCCAACAATAGATTGACAGCATGTAAAAACTCTTGCCTTTCGCTTGTCTTTCTTGGGCGAGTTTTAACAATACTAACAGGTTGATGACGCGCTTTTTTTAAACGAGCCATATGACGTTGCTGGTAGCGTTTGTGGCTTACTTGCCTTTTACGGTGCTGCGATAACTTATTGTACACCCTTAATACATTTTTAACGTAGCGTCGTGTTTCGCGATAAGGTGGAATACCATTATAGCGATCAACCCGTCCTTCTCCTGCATTATAAGCAGCAGCGGCATGACGCATATTTGACTTATAGCGCTTCATTAAAAATCTTAGGTATTTCGTTCCACCTTTTACGCTTTGGCTTGCATTTGAGCGACGTTTCACGCCAAAACGCTTAGCTGTAGCAGGCATTAGTTGCATCAGCCCTCTTGCTCCAACTGGAGATACTGCACGAGAATTAAAGCATGTTTCAACAGCAGCAATCGCAAAAACAAAGTCTACATTCACTCCATTCAACTTTGCGTATTTTTCGATAGTAGATTTAAAAGGGCGTGCCTTTTTAAGAATGGTGGCTGTTTTCAGATCTGCACAAGTTATAACTCTAGCTTTGCTTTTTGCTTGAGCGCTAGTGCTGATAGTTATTAAGGCGAAGATACTTAATCCGACCCAAATACGTTGCTGAATGTTCATTCACTTTTCTCTATGACCTAAGGAGCGCGCATCCTAACATAGAGTTTTTCTAATGTAAGCCCTAGAGCAATAGTATTTCTTATAGAGAAGTTAAGTATTTCTTATGATGTTTATAAGGCATCGACCCCCTGCTATTTCTGGAACTTCCAATGTTTTTGCATATTTTATAACAAATTCATTGGGTAATAATGACAATTCATCATCAGGATACTGACCTTTCATGGCTAATATCTGACCGTTTTGAGCAAGATGTCGAGAGGAAGTATTTAAATAATTTAAGACAGACGCGAATGCTCGACTGATGATTGTATCGAATAAACTGTCAAATTTATGTTCTTCAACACGTGTTTGAATGATATTTACATTCTTTAATCCCAATTCAATGACGGCTTGTTGCATAAAACGAGTTTTTTTCCCATTAGTATCTAATAGAGTAAATTGTCGTTGTGGCTGCATTATTGCCAGAGGAATTCCAGGAAGCCCACCACCACTCCCCACATCTAAACAGTTTTTTCCTTCAATATAATCAGCAACCGCAAGACTGTCAAAGATATGCACAGGAATCATCTGCCGAGGATCACGCACCGAAGTAAGGTTGTAGATTTTATTCCAGCGATGCAATAAGTCTACATACTGTTTGAGCTTGCTAATTTGCTCATCATCAGCTTTACAATTTAGCGCGGCTAATCCTTGCGCCCAAAAATCATCAATTGAGAGTGCTTTCATATATTCTGCTCTATGCCTGTTTTTTATAGCTAGTTTTCTTTAGATGCACCAAGAGTAAAGAAATAGTCGCTGGGGTTATTCCAGGAATACGAGACGCCTGCCCAATACTAACAGGACGCTGCTCACCTAGCTTTTGCAATGCCTCATTCGACAAGCCACGCACGTTACTGTACTCAATTTTTTCTGGCAGCAAGGTCTCTTCATTACGACGTTGCTTATCAATCTCATTTTGTTGACGGTCGATATAACCCGCATATTTGAACTGAACTTCAACTTGCTCTTTAACACTTTTATCGTCGATAGTTGTGCCAACGCAGGCTAAACTTACCAATGCATCATAAGTCACATCAGGGCGACGTAATAATTCATTAAGTCGATACTCACGGCTCAACTTACCTTTAAAGAGCGCTTCACTTTCTTCATCGCTAATATCATCGGGGCGTATACAGGTATCTCTAAAGCGTTGCATCTCTAGTTCAATCTTTTCACGCTTGTCATTAAATAACTTCCAGCGCACATCATCGACCAGACCTAATTCACGGCCAATCTCTGTTAGGCGTAAATCAGCATTATCTTCACGTAATAATAGGCGGTGTTCCGCTCGGCTAGTGAACATACGATAAGGCTCTAGGGTTCCTCTGGTAATAAGGTCATCCACTAACACACCGATATACGCTTCACTACGCTTGGGCGACCAAGCTGGTTTTTCTTGCACTTGTAAGGCGGCATTCAAGCCCGCCAACAAACCTTGCGCGCCTGCTTCTTCATAACCTGTTGTGCCGTTAATCTGCCCTGCGAAAAATAAGCCGTTGAGATGTTTGGTTTCTAAACTGGGCTTGAGATCACGCGGATCAAAATAATCATACTCAATCGCATAGCCAGGCCGCGTGATATGTGCGTTCTCAAAACCAACAATAGAGCGCACTAGCTCAATCTGCACATCAAAAGGTAGGCTGGTGGATATACCATTAGGGTAAATTTCATAGGTATCTAAACCCTCTGGCTCAATAAATATTTGATGACTATCTTTATCGGCAAAGCGAATTATTTTATCTTCAATCGAAGGACAGTAACGCGGACCTGTTCCTTCTATCACACCTGAATACATGGGGGAACGATCTAAACCACCATGAATAATTTCATGGGTTTGTGCATTGGTGTGGGTGATGTGACAGGATATTTGTCGTGGATGTAAGTCACGCGAGCCTATATAAGAGAACACAGGCGTTGGCGTATCACCTGCTTGCTCTTGAAGCTGGCTATAGTTAATACTGCGTGCGTCAATACGTGGAGGTGTGCCTGTTTTTAAACGGTCAACACGAAATGGTAACTCACGCAAACGATCAGCCAAAGCTATCGAAGGCGGATCACCTGCACGTCCACCTGATTGGTTTTGCAAACCTATATGTATTTTACCACCGAGAAAAGTACCGACCGTTAATACAACTGTTTTAGCCGCAAAATCAAGCCCCATCTCGGTGCGAACCCCTGTAACTGTCTCGCCCTCAACAATAAGGTCATTTACCGCTTGCATAAACACATCTAGATTGTCTTGATTCTCTACAAATTTAAGGATGGCTGATTTATAGAGTAGCCGATCAGCTTGCGCGCGTGTCGCACGTACCGCAGGGCCTTTGCGTGAATTTAAGGTGCGAAAATGGATACCACCAATATCAGCAGCCAATCCCATTGCGCCACCTAGTGCATCAATCTCTTTAACCAAATGCCCTTTACCAATCCCGCCAATCGCAGGGTTGCAACTCATTTGACCAATGGTTTCGATATTATGGGTAAGTAACAGGGTTTTTTGTCCCATGCGAGCCGCAGCAAGTGCAGCTTCCGTGCCAGCGTGACCGCCGCCAATGACGATAACATCGTAAGATTGAGGGTAATACATGATTTTTTTATCGGTGAAGGTAATGCTGAAGAGCTTACCCTACTTTTAAAGGAAGTTCCAAATAACTAGCCCACCCACCTTGCTAGCCCTTTTACTCCTGCTAGTTACGCAGAGAGTATGTCACTTTTCATAAATTACAAACTAACTCTTTTATATCTATGGAGACCTCCGCTAGGAGGCTGTCCGAAAATAGTAAGTGTCGCGAAAATTTGGCTGATTAGCGCCTGTTTTATGATCAAATGAGGAGAGTGGTTGTTCCCTTTAACGAATTTGACCATAAAACAGGTGCAATCAGTCGAATTTGCAGTAGCTTATTCCATTCTCGGACAGGCTCCTAGGGTAGACATTTTTACCCCACCCTAAATTGGTAGCCAAGGTTTCATAGAATCTAGAAGTTATTTTTTAAAAGCTAAACCATTCAGCCACTTCACTAGTACATCCGAAAGCTCTTTGCCTTTGCCTGTAATATTGTGATCTGCACCTTCAATTTTTTTCTGACGCGATGCTGGGTTTGATGCACGATTAATATAGCTTAGGCGTTCAGGAGCTGTTTTCAATACCGCTTCATTATCTGCTGAGCCATAAATATCGAGTTGTGGGAATTTCATCTTCTCTAAAGGTAAACGCAAGTGACTAGAGTCATCCGCCGAAGCATTCATAACGCCCGCACCTAAACCGATATAACCATTAATTGAGTCACTACCTTTCACTTCCATCCAAGCTAGGGCAACTTGAGCACCACAACCGTGGGCAAATAACACAACAGGTGTTTGGCTTTTCTCTTTTGCCATTGCTATGCCTGATTCAATACGGATTACCGCATCAGGCATAATAGCCTCAAGATCTTTAAAGGTGCTTGAGGCGCTTAAATTTGGTAATTGCAATGAGAGGGTATTCCAACCTTCTTTTGGCAAACCTTCGTGCAAAGGTCGCACAACATCGTCTTTGCCTTCTGGCTTATAGTCACAACCATGAAGAATAACGACTGTTCCCGTCGCACTCGTTGCTGCGCTATAAACACCAGCAGAAGTACCATTGGCTGATTTTAACTGTACCGTTTGAATTGCTGTAGTTGCGTTAGCCGTTGCTTGAGATCCTTCTGCTGCCTGTTCAGAAGCTTCCGTTGGATTAGTTTGAGCTTGATCTGCAGTAGCTGGTGTCTGAGTTTCAGCCGTGCTAGAAACCGTTGACTCAATGCTTGCTTGTGTCGAATCAGAAGTCGTAGGCGTTGGTGGTATCGCCTCTGTATTTCCTGAGCTAGAAGTTGAATCAGTAGAAACTGGTTCTGAGGTTTGTGCCATTGTAGCGACAGCAGCAGGTGCAATCACAGAACCTGCGCTAGGCTGTTGCACATTAGCAGATGAATCTGACGATGAAGTCTCTACTGTTTTTAACTCCTCAGCAGTTGATTCTGTTGCAGTTGTTTCAGTAGGATTACTTTCACTTGCCGAAGCTTCTGTTTTTTCTGCGGCATTCTCAGCGTCAGCATTATTCGTCACCTCATCCATTGACAACAAATCGTCATTACTATCAGCAACTTTCGGTTCTTTAACAACTTGAGTGCCTGCCGAACTTGAACTAGCAGCACCTCCAGAGGACGGCATTGCAAACCCTATTGCTTGCCCTTCTGCCTTAGGCCGTTGAGTCAACCACCCGAATGCGGCGACAGAGACAGCGGTAAAAACTACAGCACCTATTGTGCTTGGTCCTATTTTCATTTCTAATTTCCCTGATACTTCGATTGGTTAAATACATACGACTAAAACCCTAAGTCACCGTTTTTATACCAAATATCAGCAAATAGTTAAACTCATTTAATTTTTTTCTTACGCGCACGAGGATGGGCTTTATCATATACCTCTGCTAAATGTTGAAAATCTAAGTGGGTATATATTTGTGTCGTGCTTATATCTTTATGCCCTAGCAGCTCTTGTACTGCCCTTAAATCCCCTGATGATTCCAATAAATGACTAGCAAAAGAGTGACGTAATTTATGCGGGTTCACATGCTGCTCTAAGCCTTGTCTTTTCTGCCAATAATGAACACGCAGCTGAATAGAGCGATGCGAAAGACGCTGACCACGATTACTCACAAAAAGAGCCTCTTCGCCAGCATTCGCTTTACGATTTTGCAACCACACAGTTAGTGCCTCTTTAGCTTTTTTACCGATAGGCAATATCCGCTCTCGATTACCTTTACCCATCACTCGTAAACTACTTTCATCTAAATCAAGACTGTTGTTATCGAGTGTCGCTAGTTCGGATAAGCGCAAACCAGAGGAATAAAACAATTCTAAAATAGCACGGTCACGGATTGCCAACACGCTATCACTCGGCATATCCAATAGTCGGGTAATGCTATCGACATCTAAGGTAGAGGGTAAGCTTCGCGGAGTGATGAGGGCATGAATATCAATAGCGGGATTTTTTTCTACTTTACTCTCACGGAGTAAAAAATGATAAAAACTACGTAAAGCAGAAAGTTTACGCTGAATAGTTTTACCGCTAATTCCTTTACGATGTAGCTCTGCTATCCAGTTACGAATATGCAAGCTATCCGCCTGTAATAAAGACACCTGTTTTTCTTCGGCAAGATCCAAAGTATCATCACGTTGTGATAACCACGTTGAAAATTGCGTTAAATCACGTTTGTAATTACTGAGCGTGTGAATCGAATATTGTTTTTCATACTGTAGATAATCACAGAAAGAATCTATATCGGAGACTTCTTGATGATTATTTTTCAAAAGGGACCTACTTCACATAAGGCGCGATAGCTGCTGAGATAAGCTCCGCAAGGTGTCCAATAAACACCGTCCCCATCCCAGGGTGAAAACGACTCTCATCTTGGCTTCCAAGAGCCAATATGCCGAGATTAGTGGAAGCTTGCAGCGGTAGTAACGCCACTGAGTTCACTTCATCGACATGAGCAGAGAACAAAAACTTTTGCTGTTGTGATGATAATTTTCCGCACACAGGCTTGCCACTCTCAAACAATTTATCAAACTGCGTTAAAATATCATCGCTTGATTTAATAAAGTGTAAATTTGCCTGGCTTTTCTTTCTTGCATTTTTCTTGATCAAACGAATTGAAACAAAATCAGCATTAAAATCACTGCGTAACACGTCCTGACAAATATTGATCATGTCATCTAAATTTTCTGCACGAAGTAACTCAAGTGTCAAATGTTGCAAACGTATAACAATTTGTTCATTGCTACGTGCGGCACGCAATAGTCCATTTAGCTGTTCTTCTAGATGATTATTTTTATCTCGTAATACGGCAACTTGTCTTTCAATTAAAGAAGTGGTGCTGCCTGTATTATGGTGAGGGATTTGTTGCTTTTCTAGCAACTCAGTATGACGCTGAAAAAAATCAGGATGCTGATACAAATAGGCGGCTATTTCATCTTCACCAAGGATATTTTCAGTCTGCTTTTTTAACTGCGAACTCATAGTGTCATACTTCCTGTAAATAGTGTTGCTGTAGGCCCTGTCATCATAACAGGGGCTTTTCCTCCAGCCCAAAAAATTGATAAATCCCCACCCGCAAGCGAAACAATCACTCTATCATCCAAAAGCCCTTGCAAACAACCCGCAACGACTGCTGCACAAGCCCCTGTGCCACAGGCTAAGGTTTCACCTGCGCCACGCTCATAGACACGCAAACTTATATGTTTTCTATTAATTACTTGCATAAAGCCAATATTGGCTTGATTAGGAAATACACCATCTTGTTGTATTAAAGGGCCTAATATTTCTAATGGGGCTGTTTTAATATCATTAACGATAACAACAGCATGGGGGTTACCCATAGAAACAGCACCGATAGTAACTGACTTTCCTGAGAGATTTATATCATATTGATTTTTCTGTTGTTCTGCAACAAAAGGGATACTCTCTGGAAGTAATATTGGCGCGCCCATATTAACTGTTACCTGCCCATCATCTTCCACTTGTAAAATAATTTTACCACTCATTGTGATAACAGATATGGTTTTCTGATCAGTTAATCCCTGCTCGCGAACAAAGGTAGCAAAACAACGCGCGCCATTTCCGCACTGCTCAACCTCGCTACCATCCGCATTGTATATACGATAGCGAAAATCTATATCATTTTCATCGGCTAATTCAACCAATAATATCTGATCACAACCAATACCAAAATGGCGGTCTGAGATAAAGCGTGCCTGCTCTGCGCTTAAGTCAACCTCCTGATTAATAGCATCAATTACGACAAAGTCATTGCCTAATCCATGCATTTTAGTGAAATTAAGCTGCAAAATGACCTCTGGTTAAATATGTTTATAAGTTGTTCAAGCAAGCTACAGTCATCATTCTAATCGACTTGTTAAATTATGCACCATAAAAATAGTGCGAATTGCTCTTTTTGATGATAAGGTTGCATCAGCATATCAGGTTTAACTAATATACATGGAGAATATTTCAATGAGCGATTTCAATGATGAATTAGATGCACGCGGTTTAAACTGCCCACTACCTATCTTGCGTTGTAAAAAAGCAATCAACAAGCTAGAGTCTGGTCAAGTACTAAAGATTGTTGCAACTGATCCAGGTTCAGTAAAAGACTTTCAAGCTTTTTGTAAGCAAACTGGTAACGAGTTACTAGAAACTACTGAAGCTGGTGACGAGTTTACTTTCTTCATCAAAAAAGGCTAAAACGTAAGTTTTACTCTTTGTAAAAAGGCATCTTCGGATGCCTTTTTTATTGCCATTACTATATTCAAAGCCAAATGAAAAACAAGAAAACAACAATCGAAAAATGGCTAGCAGAAAAAAAATCACAACAATGCTATCGCTCTCACCGCATCACCGAAACCCCTCAACAAGCACGCATGATCATTGATGGACAAAACGTCCTGAATTTTTGTAGCAATGATTATCTGGGTTTAGCCAATCATCCCGATATTATTTCATCTTTCAAAAAAGCAACAGATAGCTATGGCGTAGGCAGCGGATCTGCACATCTCATTAGCGGGCATTCAAAAGCACATCAAGAATTAGAAGAGTCTTTAGCTGACTTTACAGGGCGCGAACGAGCCTTGCTATTCTCAACAGGTTATATGGCAAACATTGGCGTACTCAATGCGCTAAGTGATCAAGGAGATATTATTTATGCCGATCGCTTAAATCATGCCTCATTAGTTGATGGCGCGTTACTCTCAAAAGCCAGCGTGAAACGCTATCAGCACAATGACATTGCGTCATTAGAACGGCAAATAATTCTGCAAAAAATCAAGAACAAGTATCAAGAAAATAAAATAATTGTCAGCGATGGAGTCTTTAGCATGGACGGTGACACCGCTCATGTTAATCAACTAGCAACAACTGCCAAGGAACACCAAGCATGGTTAATGATTGACGATGCACATGGCTTTGGAACATTGGGAAAAACAGGTGGCGGTTTATTGCAGCAGCAGAACTTAGGACAAGAAGATGTTCCTATATTAATGGCAACTTTAGGCAAAGCCGCAGGTACAGCGGGTGCTTTTATTGCAGGTTCGGAAGAGTTGATTGAATATTTAATCCAAACTGCGCGTAGCCATATTTTCACAACTGCCATGCCAGCAGCAATAGCCGCCGCCACAATAGCCAGCTTAGAAATCATCAGAAAAGATCAATGGCGCAGAGAAAAGTTAGATACTTTGATAAAACAATTTAAACAAGGTGCGCGAGAACTTGGTATAGAGTTAATGCCATCGGACACCGCCATTCAACCCATTATGGTGGGTAGTAGTAAAAAAGCGGTAGAAATAAGTCAGCAGCTATTGGATAAAGGATTGCTGGTTTCTGCCATTCGCCCCCCAACAGTGGCAAAAAATACGGCTAGATTACGAATTACTTTATCTGCTGCTCATGATGAGAAAATGGTTGATGAATTATTGACTAAGTTGGGAGAAACAAGTTTGGTCTAAGCTTTAGTGGATAAAAAATCAGCCCATCTTTGTGATTTCACCTTTGATGTATTTAATCGCACTTTCAGGGCTAACACTAAAATCATTATAAATAACCTTTCCTTCTGGTGAGATCAACACCGCCCAAGGTGTACCGCCTGAGCGGTAGTCACGCATGGTTTTAGGATGATTTTCTTTATCGCCTGCATCATGCCCTATCATAATATTCAGATCGTACTGTTTTTGAATTTCTAGCATTTTATTGGCTGTATTGGTGCTAAACCCTTCAAAGGTAGTTTGAATAGCAACAGCTACAAAGTGTTCACTATCTTCAAAGGCATCGCTGATTTTCTTTATGCTAGGAAAGCCATGCTTGTGACAGCCAGGACACCATGATTGCCAGAATTCCATAAAGATGAATTTATTTTTATGATTGGTTAATTTGAAGCTTTTTGCTTCTTTACCATTCGCATCAATCCATCGGGAAACGTCTAGCTCGGGTGCAGTTTGACCTAATATACCGTAGTCTTGGGATATGGCTTGGCTAGAAAGAGGGAAAAGTAGTGCGGATGCACTGGCTAATAGAAAGGTACGTCGTGGTGCTGAGAATGTATTTTTATGCATTGTATTGCCTCCATGCAAGCTTACGCATAGAAACAAGCCATAGACGCAAACAGTCCGACAGCCAAATATACATTCAGCTATCGAATAAAAAGTTATCCTATAAGAAATTCCAACGTAGTGAGGTTGTAATTATCTCAGGGCCTTTATCAGTCACCGTGGTTAAATCAACACCTGCTGACATTGCTTCGTTGATGTTATAACGACCACCAACACTAAGTGCTGTATCCGACTCATCGTCAATACTTGTATATGACACACGAGCATTACCTTCAATACTATCTGTTACTTGATGACGCACACCAAGCCCTAGGCCATAACCAGACTCGCTACCACTGATACTAATTCCTCCTTTACTTGCTTCAACTTCCATATTTACGAAAGACACATCAGCTAAAATATCTGTCTGTGGAGCAATTTCAGTATGATAGCCCACACCCAGTGAGAACTGGTTAAGGCTGGCATCTACAGAGCTATTATCAGTATCAAAATTAGCTTTTGAGTAACTGCCAATCACATTGATATTTTCTGTTACGCCATAAGAACCTGCAACACCAAAAGCACTATCTACTTCTTCAATATTGTATTTTGAATAGCCACCTTCAACGTAATTATAGCTAAAGTCAGTTGCTTGAGCTGTGCTCATCATGCCCGCTAATGCGATAGATGAAACTGTGATTAGGGATATAAATTTCATAGTGTTACCTCATATTATTTTTATTTTAATTCCCACAAAAAGCATTGTGGCTTGTAGTACATTGTAATAGATTTAATCTAAAGCATGACAAAAAGATGACTAGTGGAAAATATCAAATAGCAAAAATCTACTAATATTACGAAAGCATTAATACTCACGTAAAAGTCGTATTGGCAATAGAAAACCTGATAGTATTGATGCCTTGTAATACACTAAGTTCCTGCCTTTTATCTATTCATATAAATAACAAACTACTCTCCATGAATACTGCTATCTTTGAAACAAATTTAAAAAGCCTACCCTTAATTACCCGAGGGAAAGTGCGTGACATTTATGATATTGATGAGCAGCACATGTTGATTATCACCACCGATCGTTTATCTGCTTTTGATGTTGTTTTACCTGACCCTATACCAGAGAAAGG
>DQSN01000135.1 GCA_015663245.1 Leucothrix mucor | reverse complement strand
TTAAATATAACTTTTTAACCATAAACAAGCTAGGTAACTATCATGAAATTACAAACTATCACATTTGCTGCTCTTATCGCTCTTTCTGGAACTGCTTCTGCTAACTGGTTCGACGGATCTAACAACGGTACTGGTGCTGCAAACGGAACAGGAAATGCTGCTTCTGATGTTAAAGGCGACGTAGCTGGTAAAGGAAATGCTGCTGGTCAAGGCAACGGTTGGGGAACAGGTAAAGGCGACGCAGCTGGCGAAGTAGATTTTAGCATCAACTTTAAAGGTAAAGGCAACACTAACATGGACACTAAAGGTCAAGTTGCTGGCGATACTAAAATGGACGGAAACGGAACTGCTAACGGCGCTGGTAACGGAACTGCTGCTGGTAACGGAACTGCTAACGCTACAGGTTCTAACGCACAGAATGGTTCAGCTCAACAAATGAATAGCAATGGTTTTGCTCCTGCTGGATACGCTCCTCGCGCTGCTGCTCCTGTTGCTTCTATCGCACAGATGAAAGCTGCTCTACAAGCTCAAATCCAACAAGCTACAGCAATGCTTAAGCGTATTGAAGCTCAAGAAGCTACAGCTGCTAAGTAATTAGAAGTTTAACTTCTGATTAAAAAAAGCCCGCTCTCTTTTTAGAGAGCGGGCTTTTTTGTGTCTGATGGTTTTAGAATACTAAAAAAAGACCCCTTTATTCAGCCAATTGAGAGATTACATACAACATATCAGCGACAGAGAGTTAGATGATGGGTCTTCACTCCTAAATAACCTGCATCAAAAAATGATCTAACAATAAAGACGCAAATAAAATGGTGAGATAAGTAATGGAGAAGGTAAAGGTTTTCATTGCTAGCTTGTTATTGTCGCTACGATATAAACTCCACGTATGATATACAAAACCAACATTAAGAATAACTGCTGCTAATAAATACAAGAGATGGCTAAAGCCAAAGAAATAAGGCAACAAAGAAATCACAAATAAAGCAATACTATAAAGCAGTATCTGTAACTTTGTGTGAGCAACTCCGTGCGTTACAGGCAACATAGGAACCTTTGCTTGCTCATATTCTTTTTTACGATGAATCGCTAATGCCCAAAAATGTGGTGGCGTCCAAATAAAGATAATCAGAAATAAAAAAATAGGCTCTAAGGTGACATCACCCGTGATAGCACACCAACCTAACAAAGGCGGCATTGCACCTGCTGCACCACCCCATACAATATTTTGCGGTGTTCTGTATTTAAGAAAGACAGTGTAAATCACCGCATAACCTATCAGCGATGAAAAAGTCAGTATTGCGGTCAATGGGTTGATAAAATAAGTCAAAATAACCATTGAAATAATACCAATGGTAATAGCAAAGCTACTTGCTTGTGCGGTATTTAACATGCCTATTGCCAAAGGGCGACGGCTAGTACGCATCATAATACGGTCAATGCGTTGATCAACCACATGATTAATTGCAGCCGCAGAACTTGCTGCCAAACCAATGCCTACCAAACCCCAAAACATCTGTTTTAAATCAGGAATACCTTGCGACGCTAATAACATTCCCGCAAATGCGGTAAATAATATAAGCGAAACAACTTTAGGTTTGCACAAAGCAAAATATTGTTGCCAAAGTGATACAGGCTGATTTACTGTCGATATTGCCATAAGCGATAATTCACATAAATGAGGGTGATAAGTAAGAGTGCAGCACCGCCGTTATGGCTAACTGCAATGGGTAAAGGCAAATAAAACACAACATTACTGATACCTAAACTCACTTGTATCAGCAAGATGCTGCCAACTAATATTCCCAAACCTTTTAAAGGTGGATTTTTAAATAACCGCAGCACCAGCAGTGAAACAATGATGAAGGTAATTAACGCCCCTACTCGGTGCGTATAATGAATGGCGGTGCGTGCTGCATTTTCGAGGACACCAAATTCATAGTTGGTATTACCGCTTTGCAACAGAGAGAACCCCTGCTTAAAGTCCATCGTGGGCAACCATGATCCCTGACACTTCGGGAAGTCGGCACAAGCTAATGCCGCATAGTTAGAGCTAACCCAACCACCTAATGTAATTTGACCGATAACAATCAGTAAAGCAATAACGGCTAAACGACTCAGCCCAGTAGAAATTTTCGTATGAAAAAAGGCACGTTGAGAACTGTGATTAAGAGCCAATAGAATCAACAAAGAAAAGGTTGAGAAACCACCTAATAAATGTGCAACAACAATAATGGGCTTAAGCTGCAAAGTCACCGTCCACATGCCTAATGCGGCTTGAAAGATGACAGTAACTAATAAAAGAAAAGGCAGAAGCAGGGAGTTTGTAACTTTTTTACGGCGTAAAAAAGCAAGAATACTAATCGCAAGAATTAACAAACCTAAAGAACCTGCAAGATAGCGATGAATCATTTCTTTCCATGCTTTGCCCGTATCTAAAGCTCTGCCTGATGCGTGATTTGCGGTTGCGGCGATGCTTTCGACATCACTTGGAACACTGAGATGACCGTAACAACCTGGCCAATCAGGACACCCCAAACCAGCATCGGAAAGTCGCGTATAAGCACCCAATAGCACTACACAGTAAGCCACAAATGCAGTGAATATGATCAATCTAAAATAGGCTGCATTACTCATTAGTTATATTAATCCCCACGGTCATAGAATTGCAGTATAGAGCCTATTCCCTTTTATAAAACACAACCTATGTTAAGTTTAATGGTTCTTTTTAATCTCAGAATTAAAGAGGGGTTTAACTATTAAAAAACAGAGCTAGCTAATGTTTTAAGTTTTTTAGCACTTAATAGCTCTAAACGTCCATGACGACAGTCGACCACATTAGAGCGTCGCAGTTCTACACTAACCCGACATAAGTGCACACTGGTAACGCCTATCGCATCTGCAATTTCCTCTCTAGTTAGAGGGAAAAATATAGGTTTACTTATATCCACACCCCTGCTTTCTAAGCGAGATATCATACTACTGAGGAAAAAAGCCACTTTAAGTTTAGCCGCAGACTGACCGACATAAGACAAACTGGTTCGACACTGCTGACTTGTCTCGCTGTGAATTTCAAACAAACGATTAATGAGATTGGCATCTGCTTGCAATAAGGTACTAATAGCCTCTCCAGAAAAAGCACATATTGTACATTCTGTAATCGCTACCACGGAATAATCGATAGGCTTATCAAAATCAACGCGATAGCCCAAAAAATCACCCGCCAAACCAATGTGTAAAATTTGCCGCTGACCATTGGCTAAGGATTTAAAACAAATAACCCAGCCTTCTTGAAGGGTATAAACAGACTGGGGCTTCTCCCCTTCCATAAACAGATAGTCACCTGAAGCTAGATGAGACTGCGATGTACGATGATTTTGATGTAATTCTAAAATTTCATCATTACAAGGTTTAAACCAAGCGTGCCGACGTGCGGAGCATTCAACACAAGCAACCTGACTCTTTAATTTTAAATGTTTCAACTTTCCCATAACGCCACTCTCTACTTGTTTTTTCACCAAGTTTTAACATTTGTTAAGGAGCTCTCACTCCTAGCGATG
This sequence comes from Leucothrix mucor, assembly GCA_015663245.1. Taxonomy (GTDB): domain Bacteria; phylum Pseudomonadota; class Gammaproteobacteria; order Thiotrichales; family Thiotrichaceae; genus JAGLBW01. The sequence continues at coordinate 3,331 of DQSN01000135.1, read as the reverse complement.
CAACAATGCCCAAGCTATCATGGGGGTATGTTGTTTTATTATTACAATTGTGTATTCTTTTTAAGAAACAATAGCACACCCCCTTCTACCCGTAAATAACAGCACTATACCTGAGCAAATAGACGTATTGGAAAACCAACAAAACGCAATTCATTATTTGTATGTGTTTTCCTCTGAACTGCTTTTCAGCCTCATAAAGGAGAAATACATGACAAAATTATCACCAGAAGAACAGGAAAAGGCGCTTGCTGAAGCACCTAAAGGAACGTGGGCAATCTTATTAGTGTATGCAGTCTTTATGGTATTAGGCTGGCTATATATGTTCTATGGCTATTTTTTACCGCATGGACCTGTCAATTAAAAATAAAAAACAACTTATAAGATTAACACCCTACTAGGAGCAACTAAGACATGCATGTAGATGGTACTGAAAAGAAGTGGATTATTCTTTCCTTTGCAATGGCATTCGCCATGATGGGAATTTTGACTGCTTATGCACTAAATAAAAACATCCACCCACCCAGTAATGTAGAAGTCATCGACTCAACCACATTACACCTTTCCGATGAGTTCAATGAAGATAATCTTGGCATAAAAAAAGAAGATGATGGCTCTTTAAGGATCACTATGGTTGCAGCTCGTTATGGGTTTTTTCCTCATAATATGACCGTCCCCGTTGATACTCCTATTAAGATTCGTATTGCTAGTGCCGACGTTTTACATGGTGTCCACACTTCAAATACCAACTTTAATACCATGATCGTTCCTGGCTATATCTCAGAAGTAAATACAACTTTTCGTATTAAGGGCAACCACCCAATGTTTTGTAATGAGTATTGTGGTTTAGGGCATGACTATATGTGGTCACAATTGAATGTTGTTTCTCAAGAAGAGTTTGCAGCCTCATTTGAAAAGGGGGATAAATAATGCACGCACACGCAAGTAAAATCAGTTTAGCCAATATATGGGTGGCATTTGTTACCTTCGCACTCGCCGCACTGATGGGTGTTTATCAAGTGGCTGAACGAAGCGGAATGTTCCCCAAAATTGAATTTATCGAGCTGTATTACCGCTCAGTTTCCAGCCATGGCGTCATAATGGGCTTTGTGCTCACCACCTTCTTTATAATGGGCTTTGGTTATTGGATCATTCATACCTCTTTAAAACGCCCTATCTGGGGTGGCGAACGTCTTGGTTGGATAGGCTTTGGTATCAGCTTTGGTGGTACCGCAATAGCTGCACTAATGCTGTTTGCAGGTGAAGCATCGGTGATGTATACCTTCTATCCACCACTTAAAGCCAATCCTATGTTCTATATTGGCGCTACCCTACTAGTTGTTGGCTCTTGGGTCTGGTGTTTACAGATGGTCATGTCGATGAATGTATGGAAAAAGGAAAACCCAGGCGCGCCTGTTCCTTTAGCCATGTATGCCATGACTGCTAATGCCATCTTATGGTTTATAACCAGCTTAGGTGTTGCCGCAGAAATTCTATTCCAGCTACTTCCTTGGTCATTAGGCATCATAGACACCATTGATGTTGGCTTGGCACGTACCTTGTTCTCTTGGACATTACACGCGATTGTTTATTTCTGGTTAATTCCTGCATATATCGCCTTTTATACGCTTGTACCTAAAGCAGCTGGTGGAACACTATTTAGTGATGAGTTCTCACGTATTTCTATCCTCATGTTATTAGTATTTAGTGTACCCATTGGTATGCATCACCTCTATGTTGACCCTTTCCATGATGCAGGTTGGAAGTTTGTCCACATGATCGGTACCTTTATGGTAGCTATTCCTACATTGATCACAGGATTCACCGTTATCGCATCAATGGAAGTTGCAGGTCGTCTACGCGGAGGCAAAGGTCTATTTGGCTGGATCTGGGCATTAAACTGGAGCAATCCAATGGTGCTATCTGGCGGTTTATCGCTGCTAATGCTTACCATTGGTGGTTGGGGCGGTATGGTTAATGCCAGTTACTCGCTGGATGTTGCAGTTCATAACACCCAATGGATTACAGGTCACTTCCATCTGATCTTTGCAGGTACTGCCGTCATTATGTACTTTTCTTCGGCTTACTACATGTGGCCTAGCCTAACAGGTCGCCCTTTGTACTCGACTAAGATGGCACTAATACAACTATGGCTCTGGTTTATTGGCATGTTAGTACTAACTCTGCCTTGGCATATCTTAGGCTTGCTCGGTCAACCACGTCGTATTGGCGTTGCACCTTATAGCGATGAAGTAACCGCACCTTGGGCGCCTTATGAATTCCTAATGTTTATTGGCGGATTGATTTTGTTTGTCTCAGCAATATTGCTAGTAGTAAATTTATTGTTATCTCACTTCCAAGACAAAGCAGAAGAAGCCCCAGTAATGGAATACGCAGAGTCTCTACACCCTGTGCTGAACTTGCCTAAACTATTGAATGGTTTTGGTTTTTGGACAGCCGTTATCGTCATCTACATGATTGCGAGCTATGGCTACCCCATTCTTCAATTCTTTACAATGGAAACAATTGGCACTTTCCCATGGAGTATATAACAATGCAAATTAAACCACTCAAGATGATAAAACACACTGCATTGGCTCTTGGAATATTGGCCTCTGTTTCCCTATTCACCACATCGGCTTATGCCGCGCCCTCCTCCAATGTTGCTTGGACATTAGAGATGCGTAACATGATTAGAAATGCCGATATTGACAATGGCAAAAGAATTGTTGATGGTTTTTGTGTCAGATGTCATGGTGTTGATGGTAGCGATATTGAACCCATAGAAGAGGAAGATACACCCTATTTATTTGGGCAAAACCCTTACTCTATTCTAAAGCAGATTATCGACTTTAAAGATAAAACGCGAAAAGAACGTACCATGACGGCAAATGTGAGAAAAATCACCACGAAAGAAGCAGCGGATATATCAGCTTACTATGCTGCACAGCCTTTGCCTATGGCGACGGTTAAAAGCTCTAAGGTGACGCCTGCCGCTAAGAAGTTAGCCGAAAAGGGAGATGGTAAACGCTTTGTTCCTCCTTGCGCAGGTTGTCATGGGCAAAATGGTGAAGGTGCAATTGTTGATGTACCCGCATTAGCAGGACAAAGTACCTCTTACTTTAAGCTTGCAATGACAGAGTACCAAAATGACGAACGAGAAAATGATATTTACTCTCGCATGCGCTTTATTGCCAAGCAATTAACAGAAGAGGAAATTAATGAGCTAGCTGACTACTATGCTGCCATTGGTGACTACAATGTTAAAATGGATGAACTAGAAGAAGATGATGGTCCAGAAGATCCTGATGAGCCAAAAGAACCTAAGACTCCA
>DQSN01000130.1 GCA_015663245.1 Leucothrix mucor | reverse complement strand
ATTGCGCCAAGAGATGAGCGGATGATTTCTGTTTTATTCATATTAATTTTCGACTTTTAGTTTAGGTTTATTATTAAAAAATTACCGCGTCTACAAATGAGATCTGTAGGCGCGGTAAAATTTTTCTTATTTTTTGACTAACTTTTAGCTAGCTTTCTTTTTTGCAGGCTTAATGGTTCCACCAACAATTTTGTTACAAGATCCTTCTGGGATATAGATCCATTCTTCTGCATCAGCATCTACCTTAGCCATGCCTGCACAAGCGTGTTTGCTTGTACCGCAGTCATTTTGACCTGCTTTCGCAATGCCCATGCACTTTTCCATTCCTGGCTTTCCAGCAATTGCTGAAGAACTAGCGGCTACAAGACCAAGTGCTACTATCCCTGTTAACGCTGCATTGACGATTAGATTATTGTTACTCATTTTTAACTCCTAAGATTTTTATTTTATAGCTATTTTAAGCGTATTCTACATGAAACGATCAAAAAATAATCATTTTATTGTCTCAAATAGCTACCTGTATACAGAGCGTGTGTAACGCCCCACATAGGTGAGACACGCTGATAATATCAAACATACCTCCCTATGTGAGTTTAATTACGGCTGTAATTTTAATTTGGATGTAAATTAATGACTTTTTTGTTCTATTTTTTTACTCTGGAAATAATTTTTATCTGCGCCCATTAAAACAATGGGTATAATCCCCTACCAATAATAGTTTAGTCTAGGTACTCAATGAATTCAGATATTGTTTATGTGCGCGATTTACAAGTAGCCGCTTTGATTGGTATTTATGACTGGGAACGTCAGATACGCCAAATTATTAATATTGACCTTGAAATGGGGTGGGATAATAGCAAGGCTGCTGCTTCGGATGATATTAAAGACACGTTAAATTATAAAGCTGCCGCAAAAATGGTGGTTGAATTGATTGAAGCGAGCGAGTTTCAGTTAGTAGAAACCTTAGCGGAACGTATTGCAGAACGGCTACTAGAAAGAATGAATATCCCTTGGGTGAAAGTAACCTTGGGAAAGCCCAAAGCAGTCAGTGGCTCGCGTGAAGTAGGGGTGATTATTACCCGCAAGCGCAAAGCTCAAGTGTATTTAGATATTGGCAGTAATATTGACCGTGAGCATAATATCCAATCTTGCGTTAAGCAGTTGAAATTGGAGTTTTCAGATATCATTTTTTCCCGTGCCTATGAGTCAGAAGCAGAAGGTTTTGAGGGTGACCCGTTTATTAACTTAACAGCAAGCCTGCAAACAGATAAATCGTATCAAGAAATGTCTCGTTATCTGAAGCGTTTAGAGACAGACCATGCTAGACAGCGCACGGGGGTTAAATTTAGTTCTAGAACATTAGATGTAGATATTCTTTTTTATAATGATCTCGTTTTGCAACCCGAAATCGATTTACCCCGTGCTGAAGTGCTTAAATACCCGTTTGTCTTATACCCTCTGCTTGAAATAGCTGCTGAGTATATTCACCCTGAGCAGGGTGTTACGATTGCTGAATTAGTTAAACGATCTAACTTGAGTTGTGAAGGACTAAAAGAAGTGACGTGGTTTAATGGTTATAAAGATGTAATCGCCCCTAATTTATAGATACCCAAAATTGTAGCCACAAAATATGGATTTCTTGCATCTACCTACTTATATAAGCACCTGCAACCGATAAGAAAAAAGAGAACATAAGCCTTTATGAACATGACCGAAACCCTTCCCTTAGAAGAATACACCGAAAAAGCTTATCTAGATTATTCGATGTACGTCATTCTCGACCGCGCATTGCCACATATCGGCGATGGCTTAAAACCCGTACAACGTCGTATTGTTTATGCGATGTCGGAGTTAGGTTTATCTTCCGTATCAAAGCATAAAAAATCAGCACGTACAGTGGGTGATGTGCTGGGTAAATTTCATCCTCATGGTGATTCTGCTTGTTATGAAGCGATGGTTTTAATGGCACAACCGTTTTCTTATCGTTACCCTTTAGTTGATGGGCAAGGTAACTGGGGATCGCCTGATGACCCTAAATCGTTTGCCGCGATGCGTTATACCGAATCACGTCTAACAAAATATGCCAAAGTATTACTCAGAGAATTAGGGGAAGGTACGGTTGACTGGAAGCCTAATTTTGATGGTTCTTTAAGCGAGCCTGTCATTTTACCTGCACGTTTACCCAATGTATTACTGAACGGAGGCATGGGGATAGCGGTAGGTATGGCAACCGATGTACCACCGCATAACCTGCGTGAAGTGGTCAATGCTTGCTTGCACTTGCTTGATAATGATGAAGCAACGTTAGACGATATTTGTGAATATATATTAGCACCCGATTATCCAACAGACGCAGAAATTATCACTCCTGCTAAAGAAATAAAGCAGATGTATGAAAATGGCAAAGGCAGCGTCAGAATGCGTGCCTTGTGGGTGAAAGAGGGGGCAGATATTGTCGTTACCGCTTTGCCCTATCATACATCAGGTGCAAAAGTGCTGGAACAAATTGCCACACAAATGCGAGCAAAAAAACTTCCAATGGTGGCAGATTTACGAGATGAATCAGACCATGAGCATCCGACGCGATTAGTGATTACACCACGCTCAAATCGTGTGAACCTCAATCAACTCATGTTGCACTTGTTTGCAAGCACCGATCTTGAGCGTAGCTATCGCGTCAATATGAATATGATTGGTGTAGATGGTCGCCCACGGGTTAAAAATTTATATACCATTTTGACTGAATGGTTAGCATTTAGACGTAATACCATTATCAAGCGTACTCAGTGGCGTTTGGATAAAGTTGAAGATCGTTTGCATATTTTAGAAGGTCTATTGGTTGCTTATCTTAATATTGATGAGGTTATCGAAATCATCCGTAGTGAGGATGAGCCAAAACCTGTGATGATAAAACGCTTTAATATCAGTGATATTCAAGCGGAAGCTATCTTAAATATTCGCTTGAGAAACCTAGCTAAACTCGAAGAATTTACTTTAAGAGCTGAACAGGAAGAGCTAGAAGAAGAGCGGGATTATCTAGTTGGCTTGCTGGAGTCACCAAAATTACTAACGGAATTGATGAAAGACGAGCTACGTGAAGATGCCGAAGAATATGGTGATGATCGTCGCTCACCGTTAGCCAGCCGTGAAATGGCGAAAGCACTGGATGAAAATGCCTTAGTACCCTCTGAGCCTGTCACCGTTATTTTATCTAAAATGGGCTGGATTCGCGCAGCAAAAGGACATGAAATTGATCCTAAGTCATTAAGTTATAAACAGGGGGATGAATACCAATCATCAGTCTTGGGGCGTTCCAATCAGCAAGTTGCGTTATTGGATAGTGGAGGGCGTTGCTACTCTTTATTGGCACATACTTTACCATCAGCTAGAGGGCAAGGTGATCCGCTGAGCGGACGTTTTTCTAGCCCCGCGGGTGCTAATTTTCTTGCCGCACTTTCAGCAAAAGAAGATGAGTATTATCTAATGGGGAGTGACTTTGGTTATGGTTTCTTGTGTCAATTTAGCAATATGATAAGTCGCACTAAAACAGGTAAAGCAACGGTAACTGTTCCTAAAAATGCAGGAATCATTACGCCCTCTAAAATCAGTAATATTGAAACAGATCTCATTATTGCCGTCACAACAGCAGGCTATTTACTAATTATTGATATTAAAGAGCTTCCTCAGCTGGGTAGAGGAAAAGGCAATAAAATTATAAATATACCCGCTAAATTGTTGAAATCAGGTGAAGAAAAATTGGCAGCGATGATAGCGATACCCGCAGACAGTAAATTGATTATTCACGCAGGGAAAAAGTATAAAACACTAGTGGGTACTGAAATGGAAGAGTACAAAGGCGAACGTGGTCGTCGCGGTAAGATGCTACCTAAGGGGTATCAGCATGTATCGTGGTTAGAGTTTGAGTAGTTTTTACTGAGAGCAAACTAGAAATCCAAGAACTTAGGGCGTAGGCAACTTGATTGCACTACGCCTTTTTATTGCGCATAATTTCTGCTTATGTAAATGAAAGTGATGATTATATATGCTTGATTTTCCCTAAATCCTGACTAGAGTTTAAGTTGTTGCAAATCAATAATATTCATATTGTCAGGGAAGATAATTAGTCATATTTCAATTGAGTTATACCGTTATTGATCTTATCGCCTTGGTTTTCGATTTAAATAAAAATAAGTTATGTCTTTGGAATATGAGTCTAAGTTTCAAAAAATAACAGCAAAGGGAAATATCATTATGCCAAGTCATTCAAGTCCTGGAGTATTTGTTGAAGAAACTTCACTACACTCACATTCAATTGAGGGTGTTTCAACTTATGTGGTGGCTTTTGTAGGGTCTACTAATAAAGGAGTCACTGCTGAGCCTATATTAATTAACAAGTTTGAGGATTACACGGCTGAGTTTGGTGATATTGCCAGTGAGGCAGATAGTATGGGCTTAGCGGTGCAGGCTTACTATCTAAATGGTGGAGAGACCGCCTATATTTGTAGCCTATCAGCTGAGATAAGTAATGCATCGGTTTACACTGATTTTTATGACGACACGCTACACAAGTATCACGATATAAGCATTATTGTTTTACCTGATGAGCAGATGTCAGCAAGTGGTGCGGGTAACGCGGCTATCAGAGCCACTTTGGCATATTGTAAAAAAATGGAAAATTGTATCTTGATTATTGATCCGCCGCAGGGATATGAGCTAGATGATGCTAACGCTGTCACTGCGCTTTCTTTACCAACATCCAGCTACTCTGTTTTTTATTATCCGTGGGTTAAGGTGGCAAATCCATTTTACCATTCAGATACATCGGATGTATTGCCAAAAAAAGAAAAAACACTGTTAGTTGCTCCCTCAGCTATCGCGGCAGGTATGTGGGTTAAGACAGATAAAGCACGTGGCGTATGGAAGTCCCCTGCGGGTGTTCAAACACAGCTAACGGATGTAGAAGGGCTTGAGTTCAATGTTGATAATTTGCAGCAAGAGCAGTTGGGACCTTTGGGTGTCAATTGTATTCGTGAGTTGCCCAACCATGGTTTGATTTTTTGGGGTGCGCGGACATTGGCAACCAATGCTAATATTGAGATGCGGTATATCCCCGTGCGTCGGATGGCAATTTATATCAAAGAAAGTATTGATAAGGGGACGCAGTGGGTAGCTTTAGAAGCTAATAATGCCTTGCTGTGGGCTACCTTGCGTGAAAATATTAGTATTTTTATGAATGGTTTAGCTCGATCAGGGGCATTTATGGGGATGACCGATGACCAAGCCTATTTTGTACGCTGTGATTTGAACGATACTATGACTGTAGCCGATATTGATAACCAAACAGTGATAGTGAGGATCGGTTTTGCGCCATTGAAACCTGCTGAGTTTGTGATACTGCGTATTCAACAAAAAACAGGCGCAGAATAGACCTAGGTTATGTAAGCTCGCTTCATTTCAAGTTTTAATTCTTGTTTTTAGGAGTCTGGTCTATAGCGGACATGGATTGATATGTTCTGTGCTTGTTTATTGAAGAAGCTCCCCAGAGGTCTAATATAAATTTTAAAAATAGGTTTTTCATCAACGAAAGACTCCTTTACCTCAGCTAGCCCATTGAGAGTAACATTGTGATCTGCCGACTTAATAATAATGCTAGTTTTTTGTTGATAGGCATCTTTTAGCCATAACTCAACGCTACCTTTTTCTACTTTTGCGTTTATTTCAACGGTGACATTTTTTACTTTAGGCGCAGCTAATATTATGGGTAAAGTACCATTTTTAATTTGATAGACAAATATTGAACATTTGTTGGTATAGCCACCATTTTCTTCTTCACATTGGGTGCTTGTTTCCATACGCGCATCTGTACAGCCAAGTGATATTAGTAATAATATAAAAATAGTAATGGTTTTTAACATTATTGATTTAAAGCCAGCTTAACTCCCATGAATCCCATAAGCCCACTGGTAACTCTATTGATGGCTTTTTTAAATCTAATATATAGTTTTTGAGACTTTGGAGTGGTTAAAATAATTGATACAATAATATACCAGCCTGCATTGATGATGAATGTCATTATGCCTAATTGGGCATATAAGCGGTTAAGACTCATTTTTCCAAACTTTATCAAAGGGGAATGTAACCTGATATCTAGTTTCATTGCGAGGATGAATAAGTACCTGCAAAAGCTTTGTTTTCACTATCTGATTTTTACTTCCTGTAAATTTTAGGGAGGCTTTAAATGCACCATTAGGTGTGAAGTATCGCTGGTTGTTGCAAGGTGGTAACTTAAACCTATCCCAATTTATTATCTGCAATATGATATTGAGGATCTTCAACTACATTTACTTCCACTAGACTTCCTGCTTTTTTCAGCAAGCCTCTGCATTCT
>DQSN01000222.1 GCA_015663245.1 Leucothrix mucor | reverse complement strand
GAGTGATCCATGCCCGCCATCGGTTTCTTCATCGGCATGTCCATCTTTGAATGATTCATTTTGGAGTGATCCATGCCCGCCATCGGTTTCTTCATTGGCATGTCCATCTTGGAATGATCCATTTTAGAATGATCGACTTCCTTACCTGAGTCTCCCATATCGCCTTTTATGCCCATTGCTCCATGATCCATTCCCTCCATAGATCCCATATTCATTCCCATATCGGCATGGCTTAATAGTGGCATAGGGTCTAGCTTTGGCACTGCTGCGGTCATGGAAAGGTCAGGTGTCAGTGTGCCTCTCGCATAACCTGAGCGCCCAATGGACTGTGCAAAAAGGGTATAGGCTTGCTTAGCTTGTGGCTCAACAATGACATCATAGGCTTCGGCAACGCCAATACGGAATTCATCGACACTGACAGGTTTAATGTCTTGTCCGTCTGCGGCTACCACGGTCATTTTTAAACCTGGGATACGCACATCAAAAAAGCTCATCGCGGAACCATTGATAAAGCGTAATAAGACTTTTTCACCCGCTTTAAAGAGTCCTTTCCAGCCCTGCGATGGTGTAACGCCATTCATTAAAAAGGTATAAGTGTAGCCAGTGACATCGGCAATATCGCGTTGGCTCATGCGCATCTCATTCCACATCTTGCGCGTTTCCCATGTCTTTGCTACGCCATTTGCTTGAATTTCATTCACCAAATCACTCAGCGTTCGTTCTTTAAAATTATAATAGTGACTGAGCTTTTTTAGTTTTGCATACAGGCGTTCGGGGTCTTCATCTGTCCAATCAGTTAAAAAGACGGTATGTTCACGATCATATTGGTAAGTAGAGGGTGTTTTAGGGTCAATGATAATCGCCCCATTCGCGCCTGTTTGCTCTTGATAACCCGAGTGGCTGTGATACCAATAACTACCACTTTGCTGCACTTTAAAGCGATACGTGAAAGTTTTACCAGGGTCGATGCCATCGAAGGTTAGCCCAGGTACGCCATCCATTTTATTTGGCAAAATGAGACCATGCCAATGAATAGAGCTACTAACAGGTAGTTTATTAGTGACACGTAAGGTAACTGTTTCGCCTTCTTTCCAGCGTAATGTAGGGCCAGGAACGGTGCCATTAATGGCGGTAGCAATACGCGGTCTTCCTGTGAAATTCACACGTTGCTCACTAATGGTTAAATCGAATTGATTACCCGTTAGTTCTTTGTTGCCAGAAAGACTTTTATTCTTTAACGGCTTTTTCGTTGTGGCGCTTGGGATTGATGTACATCCCACTAGACCCAAGCTACTAACGGCTCCGCCAATGGCGAGTCCTGTAACAAAGCGTCGGCGCATGGGGTTGAGAGTATGACTATTATTTGTTGTTTTTTTCATGATTTATACACCCTAAATGAAAGAAATATAGAACTTTCCATGTAGATAATAAAAACCAAAACATGCGGGATGTTAATAAGTCATTGTAAGGAATTGACACGGAGAAAAGAATTCTTGAAACAGAATGCTTAAACTAGCCAAGTTATTTATTAAATATTAAGGAGTCGAAGTTTAATAAGTCACCTGGCTATTACTCTCCTTACCAACAAATGAACGCATGAATTGGAAAGTTGAATAATCTAGTACATTGGGCAGATCTAAAATATTAGTATCAGTTATCCTGAGGGTCTTTATGGTTAGACCTTGAGACCAATATTGGGATTGCTTATGTACTAATTGTTAAGCTAGAGGAGGGCGTAATTCGGGAGAGATAGAGCGAGTAAACAAAGGTGGAGATGTGATATTAATTTCAGTGCTATAAGCAAAAAATGGAATATCAAAAGAAAATGTCGAAATATGTGTTGCAGAGGGCGAACAGGAGTTAGCACACTTTGTTTTGCAAAGCTCACTTGATAAGTGGTCGTTGCTACACACATCATGAGATGACATGGTAGAGCAATGGTCTGCCATCATCATCGTATGATCGCTTTGGCTCATTATTTCATTTGTATTTGACGATAGCATTGCTGTAAACCCTATAGAGGGCAACAATGTATTCAATACAAAAAGAAGAATGAGTATGCGAGTCATAAATACCGTAAAGTTCGAGTTAGTTTGCTCTACAATTCTAGCACGAAAAATAATCAACGCAATATATTATTTTGACACTAGAATCAATTGATCGAGGTTAATATACGTTTATCAATATTCTTTTAGATGCATGTTTTATAATTTATCCAATAAAATTTATATGAGGCTAGCAGGTTGGAAGCAAAAATAAAATTAGAAAAGAGTTGGTTGGACAAGCTTGGGAATGAGTTTAATGAGCCGTATATGCATGAGCTAAAACACTTTTTGCAAAGGGAAAAATCACAGGGTAAAACCATTCTTCCGCCCAGCTCCCTATGGTTTAATACCTTAAATACGACACCTTTTGATTCGGTGAAAGTGGTGATTTTAGGGCAAGACCCCTATCCCACTCTAGGTCATGCACACGGTCTTTGTTTTTCTGCGATGCCAGAGGTGAAACCACTGCCTAAATCACTTATCAATATCAATAAAGAACTTCTGGATGATTGTCAGATAGATAATAGTCACAGTGGATATTTGCAACCGTGGGCAGAGCAGGGTGTGTTATTGCTCAATGCAGTGCTAACGGTAGAGCAGGGGAGAACAAATGCCCATCAAGGAAAAGGTTGGGAGATATTTACAGATAGAATTATTCACACAT
>DQSN01000017.1 GCA_015663245.1 Leucothrix mucor | reverse complement strand
TTGAAATCGTTAAATAGCCCTGCTATTCGCCTCATTCAATAAACTCACCTTATAAGATTTCTGTGATTTTCGCTACGGTTCTAGTTCTCGGACAGGCTCCTAGGTTTTGGAAATTAAATTAAGAGCTAAAATCTCTAATTTACATTGAGCCCTACCCCATAAGACCACTCGCCTTTTATTTCCATTCTTGAAATAATAGCTAACATTCCCCCTCATATAGATTGGATTTCCCTATGACCACTTTAACAGGCCGTTACCCCTATTCACGTCCGCGTCGAATGCGTTTTAATGACTTTTCACGGCGTTTAATGCGTGAAAATATTTTAACGGCAAATGATTTAATTTACCCTGTGTTTGTTATCGAAGGGGAGAATCAACGCGAAGAGATTGTTTCGATGCCTGGTGTGGAGCGTTTAAGTATTGACTTGTTAGTAAAAGAGGCTCAAGAAATTGCTTTATTGGGTGTGCCCGCGATTGCTATTTTCCCTGTGGTGGGTGCTGAGAATAAATCGGATTTAGCCGAAGAGGCGTATAATCCTGAAGGTTTAGCGCAACGCACGGTGCGTGCTTTAAAGGCGGCTGTACCTGAGTTAGGTGTGATTACTGATGTAGCACTTGATCCTTTTACATCACATGGTCAAGATGGTTTGATGAATGATGAGGGTTATATCATCAATGATGAAACGGTTGAGGTATTGGTCAAACAAGCAGTTTCTCATGCGCAAGCTGGGGCAGATATTGTTGCGCCATCGGATATGATGGATGGGCGCATTGGCGCAATACGTGAGGCGTTGGAAGCTGCGGGTTATCGCAATACGCGTATTTTGGCTTACTCAGCTAAATATGCGTCCAGTTTTTATGGACCTTTTCGTGATGCGGTGGGTTCGGCGGCTAATTTGGGTGGTGGTAATAAATACAGTTATCAAATGGATCCTGCAAATTCAGATGAAGCTTTACACGAAGTTGCTTTAGATTTGCAGGAAGGGGCAGACATGGTGATGATCAAACCAGGTATGCCTTATTTGGATATTGTTCGACGTATTAAAGATGAGTTTAAAGCACCGACCTATGTGTATCAGGTGAGCGGTGAATACGCAATGTTAAAAGCCGCAGGTCAAAATGGTTGGATTGATGAAGAAGCTTGTGTATTAGAGGCTTTGGTGAGCATGAAGCGTGCAGGTGCGGATGGGATTTTAACGTATTATGCTAAAGATGTAGCGCAGTGGTTGGCAGAGTAATGTGACCAGAACTGTGGAGTCCTTGACTGAGCCAAGGGCTCCAACATTATAAATTCAAATGGAAAAATTCAAATGTCGAAAGTCATTATCGAAAAATATGCTGTAATAGGCAACCCCATAGAACACAGTAAATCGCCGATTATCCACGGTATGTTTGCCCAACAAACAGAAGATGCGATGAGCTACGACACCATCTTGGGGCCTTTGGAAGAGTTCGCAGAAACAGTCGCTAAGTTTCAGCAAGAAGATGGTAAAGGGCTTAATGTTACCGTACCGTTTAAAGAGCAGGCGTGGGAGTTGGCAGATGAGCTAAGTGACTATGCTAAGCGAGCAGGTGCGGTGAATACTTTAATGTTCAAAGATGATGGCACAATCTATGGTGCGAACACCGATGGTATTGGTTTAATACGTGATTTTAAAGATAACTATAATGTCACACTTAAAGGCAAACGTATTTTATTAATGGGAGCAGGGGGCGCGGGTAAAGGCGTGGTGCAACCGTTGATGGAAGAAAACCCTGCGTGCTTGGTGATTGCTAACCGAACACCTGAACGTGCTGTTGCTTTAGCTGAGGAATTTGCTGATTTGGGCGATGTTACGGGCGGAAGTTTTAATGATCTTCGTGAACAAGGGCAGTTTGATATTATCATCAATGCAACAGCAGCCAGCCTGCAAGGCATAATGCCGCCACTACCAGAGTCCTGTTTGTTTGAGAAAAGTGTTTGTTACGATCTTATGTATGGTGGCCGTCCGACATCGTTTGAATATTGGTGCGAAGACAATGGCGCGATGTTAGTTATTAATGGTTTGGGTATGTTAGTTGAGCAGGCGGCAGAATCTTATTCTATTTGGCGCGGTATCATGCCTAAAACCAAGCCTGTTTTAGATAGCTTATTGGTGTCGTGGTAAGCAATGATTATCTTGGCATCTGCGTCTCCACGGCGCGGCGAATTATTGGATCAAATTGGTGTTGCATATCAAAGTTATCCTGTTGATATTGATGAAACACCAAAACAGGGTGAATCAGCAAAAACTTTAGTGCAACGTTTGGCGCTAGAAAAAGCACAAACAGCTTATCAGCGCTTGCAAACAGATTTGCCTGTATTGGGTTCCGATACCTTGGGTTTGCTCGATAATGACATTTTAGTCAAACCGCGTGATTTTGAACATGCACGTTCGATGTTACGGGCAATGTCAGGTGCAACGCACGAGATAATGACGGCAGTGGCAATTATCCATCAGGGCACAGTGAAAACTGCTTTGAATATCAATCAAGTTACCTTTTGCTCGCTTAGTGATGCTGAGATTAAAGCTTATTGGGAGTCGGGTGAGCCGCAAGATAAGGCGGGCGCTTATGCTATACAAGGTAAGGGCGCAGTCTTTGTGAAGCATATCGAAGGTTCTTATTCTGGTGTGATGGGGCTACCTTTATATGAAGTTGGTCAGCTTTTGAACGGGTTCTAGCCCCGCACTTGTATCATCCTTGAGCATTATCGTGTAATTTACCCAGTCTAATTAATTACTTTGAGGTGAGGCGATAATGAGTGCAGAAATTCTAATGAACGTAACCCCTCAAGAATCCCGTGTGGCCATTTTAGAAAATGGTGTATTACAAGAAATATTCATTGAGCGGACGGATAAAGAAAGCATTGTTGGTAATATTTACAAAGGTAAAGTTTGCCGTGTGTTGCCAGGTATGGAAGCGGCTTTTATTGATATTGGCATGGCTAAATCGGCCTTTTTACATGCTTCAGATTTGGCATTTTCTCCCAAAGCGGTTTTTAATGGTGATACAGATGAGAAAGCGCCGCAAACACCCCCAATCTCAAAACTATTGTACGAAGGCAAGCAGGTTCTCGTGCAGGTTATTAAAGACCCGTTAGGTACAAAAGGTGCGCGTTTAACCACGTATGTCACCATCCCCTCGCGGTATTTAGTGCTAATGCCCAATGCTAAAACTGTTGGTATCTCTAGCAAAATAGAATCCACAGAAGAACGTACCCGCTTAAAAAGCTTAGTGCATGATGTCAATGAGGAAACTGCCTCTAAGCATGGCTATATTATTCGCACTGCGGCAGAGGGTGTGGATGAGGAGCTACTGCGCAAAGATATAGAGTTTTTGAGCAAGTTGTGGGTCAGTATCGGTGAGATGGAAGAAACAGCTCCAAAGGGGTCGATTGTTTACTCCGACCTTCCTTTAGTAAAACGTATTTTGCGTGATGTGATTGGCGAAGAGATTACCAGTGTTCGAGTAGACTCAAGAGAGACCGCAGCGAGTATTCTTACGTTTTGTGATAAATATGTCACAGAACTAGATGGACTAGTGTCGCATTATCCTGGTGAGCGACCTATTTTTGATCTTTACGGTGTCGAGGATGAAATCCAAAAGGCTTTAAAACGTCAAGTGCAGTTGAAGTCTGGTGGGTATTTGATCATCGATCAAACTGAGGCAATGACGACGGTTGATGTGAATACGGGTGGTTTTGTGGGACATCGAAACCTTGAAGAAACTATCTTTAAAACCAATTTGGAGGCTGCTCAAGCTATCGCGCGTCAGTTAAGATTGCGGAATTTGGGTGGGATTATTATCCTCGATTTTATTGATATGAAGGATGAAGAGCATAAGAAATTAGTACTTGAAGCCTTAGCCAAAGCCTTAGAAAAAGACTCCACTAAAACCAGTATTAGTACCGTATCATCATTGGGTTTAGTCGAAATGACGCGTAAACGCACCAGTGAAAGCTTGGGGCATATACTGTGTGAATCATGCTCTACTTGTCATGGACGCGGTTATGTGAAAACAGCATCAACAGTGTGTTATGAGATATTCCGCGAAATATTGCGTGAAGCACGCCAATTTGACGCGAAAAAACTATTAGTCTTGGCAGCACAAGATGTAGTGGATTTATTCTTAGATGAAGAGTCGGAAAGCCTCGCAGAATTACAGGAATTTATTAATATACCGATTCGTTTTCAGGTGGAGAATTTATATACACAAGAACAGTTTGATGTGGTTTTAATGTAAGTTGTCTAATTAAAGACGGTCTAGGATCCTGTCCGAGAATGGAATAAGCTACTGCAATCAGTCAAATTTTTGCGACGCTTACCATTCTCAGTTAGCCTTCTAGGTAGACTTATATTATTTGTGATTTTGGTAAGTGCAATATTATAAACATTAGTAGAAAAATTGAGGAAAAAAGTGTCAAAAATAGCAGCGATACAAATGGCATCAGGGCCGCAAGTTCAGGGCAATTTAATGGAAGCCGCACGCTTAATTAAAGAAGCATCTGAAAACGGTGCAGGTATGGTTGTACTACCTGAAAGCTTTGCAATTTTGGGGCATACCGAAGCTGAGCGTGTTGCGATTGCCGAGGAAGAAGGGCAAGGTTTTATTCAGGATGTTTTAAGCCAACTGGCAGAAAGCCTCGGTGTTTGGATTGTATCGGGTACAATACCGTTAAAGACAGATGATCCTAATAAATCAACCGCATCATCGGTGATGTATAACGACAAAGGGCAACAAGTAGCGCGCTATGACAAAATCCATATGTTTGATGTGGTGCTAGAAGGTAGCGATGAAATCTATGACGAAAGCGCAACAACAGCAGCAGGCTCTGAGGTGGTTGTAGTGGATACGCCATTTGGAAAAATCGGCATGTCGGTTTGTTATGATTTACGTTTTCCACAATTATTCAGAAAACTAGTAGGGCAGGGAGCTGAGATATTATTAATCCCCTCTGCTTTTACCGACACGACAGGTAAAGCACATTGGGAGCCACTATTGCGCGCTCGTGCCATTGAGAATCTATGTTATGTAATTGCTCCAGCCCAAGGTGGTTATCACGTCAATGGACGCACTACGCATGGTAATAGCATGGTGATTGATTATTGGGGAAAAGTGCATGATATTGCCAGCAAAGGCTCAAAAATAATAATGATTGATATTGATTTGCAGGCGCAGCGTAAAGTACGTAAAAACTTTCCTGTTTTGCAACATCGCAAGCTATAACGATTCCGTAAATGGGATGAGTTTGCTGGACTAGGTGTGGAACCTCTGATTAAGTCCAATTATTTTATGCTGGCTAGAATTACCCTGATTTCCCATGAAAATCGCAACAAGATTTAGTGCTTTGTTTGCAAGTGACTTAAAAGTGTATGCAGAGCGACTACTTCTCGCGCCTTTACTAAAAAATCAGGACAATTCTATCTCCGTTTAATTCTAATCGACTTAATGAGGGGTTCCTTAAATGAAGTATGTAATATCAGTCGGTATTGCATTTTTACCCCCAGCGAGAAACCTTCAACTTACCGCCTCGCTTTTTTTCCATCAGTGTTGTTGAGGCACTATAACGGGTTTTAACGACATAGCTAGGCTCAGATGAGTAGGTCACTTCCGAGCGAATGATATTTTCCTCTTCATCAAAATCAACAACCACTTCTTCGGAGTATTGATTTAAAATACTCAAGCTATTCACAACCGTTGAAGCCAAACTATCACGCACATCATCATAAGAACCAACCGCTAAAGTCAGTTGGCGTATACGGTTAGCGTTGTCCTTTTTTATTTTCACGATCGTGACAGTATGGTCGTAGCTACCATTACCTGTATGATCGATAAAAATCATATACCCTGCTTTTAACTTGTGCAGAGGGACTTCCGCTTTTCTTAAATTTCCACGATTGCTTTGTGAGTTTTTCCAAGGACTAACCACGGTCGCGGCTCGGGAAATTTGATGCGCTGAGACACGCGGGTATTTCATATTTACGCCATAAATCATGGCATGTTCAGGATCAAGCTTTTGGATATTTTTAAGTGCCGCATAACCAGGGCGATTAACTCGTATTCTTCGTCTTAAAAATAGCTCTGCAACACGTCTAAATAAACCTTTAGGATCATTGCGGGTTGCCACTGTCCAGCGGCGTTTAGCAATAGAGCCTTGGGATGATCTTGGCAAAGGGAGGCGAATGAAAGTTTCTTCTTCTAACTGCTTTCTAAACTGATCCATAAAAAATAGTGCGAGAGCTTTACAGTCGGCTTCGATACGGTTTTCCTTCATAACCTCCCAATAGTTTTGTACAAAAACACCATAGGCTTCTTGCACATCGGCACTATCCCATGAAACATTTTCTCCGCGTATATCAATGATTATTTTAGGCAGTCCTAGCTGCTGAAAGTTGGATAAAAAGGACATAGGATCTTGCCCAGATTTAATGACAGGAGGGCGTAAATCTAGCCTGGATACAGCCTTATCAAGTTCGGCTAAGGTATCTGTTCTAACGCTACCCGTGACAGCAATAGGGGGCGTTACTTGTTGAAAGGACTGTACCGCAGCAACGGTTTTTCCACCAAAATCACCATCACAAACATACTCCAAGTGACCCAAGCGACCCAGTGCATATTGAATAGCGACCACCTTACTTCCCCGTGATCCACGCTTAATTTCA
>DQSN01000030.1 GCA_015663245.1 Leucothrix mucor | reverse complement strand
GCGGATTACCTTCCAATCCTCACTATTACCTAACCTTGGTGCTCCATTAAACCCTGTCGTATGACAACCAAAACAAACCTGCTCATAATATACCTTCCCCTGCTGCAAACGTTTTTGTTTCTCTGCGTCATTATTAGCATAAGAAAATGGTGCGGATAAAAGTACAGATAGTGCGATAAATAATGATATTTTTTTCATAGTCAATTCCCTCTGAAACACCCTTGAAAAACTTTGGATTTCCTTAGGTTTTTATCTGAGAAAAACGCCTAAAACCACGATTTCCAAAGCAACTCTTTATCATTCAGATTAGACCTAATAATGAGTTTTTCATTGATATGCATCATCTAGAAAACAGCTTTTTTGGTGTCAAATAAAGCGGTACATTGCCCCATCAGAAGCTACTAGAAATACTCCTATCATAATAAACAACAAACTGAATGCTAATGCAGAGACAAATATTTGCTTCTGAGTAAGCCACTTTTTATTTCTAAACGGTCGCTCGATATAGCGCCAACTTAAATAGCCTAAAAGCAAAGCCACAGCACTCAATATTATTGCCATTAAATCACTCAGGTTATCCATCTGATAAGCACGGGCAAAAACAAATACGGGTTGATGCCACAAGTAGGCACTGTAAGAAATTAAGCCTATGCCGACAAATATTCTTAGCGATAGAATTTTGCCAACCAGAGTATTGCTAGTAGCAAAAAGAATAATAAGTGCCGTACCTACTATTGGAAATAATGCGTAGAGACTTGGAAAAGGCATCGTTTTATCTAATAAAAACAGTGCTAGAAGGATCATTAAAAGCCCTAAAAAGCTAGCAATATCACCAAATAGTCCCTGCACTTGCGGCTTGTAAAAGAGATAGAAAGCAGCTAATGCGCCAACCATCAACTCCCAAGCACGGGTTGGAATCAAATAAAAATTTGCATCAGGAAAGTAACGCCAGCCCCACTCTGTTAGCCCTAAACTCACTAAAGCTACAAAGCTAATCATTAATAGTAGCGCTCGTTTGCCACCTTTCCAAAACAAGGCAAGAAAGAGAGGAAAAACAATGTAAAACTGTTCCTCGACTGCCAAACTCCATGTATGCAATAAAGGGATAAGATCAGTGCTAGCGGTAAAATAATCAGTCTCTTGCCAAAATAGAATATTTGAGACAAAAGCCACTACGGCAATAAGACTTTGACCAAAGCTTTTTAGCTCTTCAGGCAATAGCCATAGCCACGCAAAAGGAAGGCAACATAATAAAACGAAAAATAATGCGGGAAGAATTCTACGGGCGCGCCTTTCGTAAAAATTACGAATAGAAAAAGTCCCATCTTGCAATTCTTGAAGTAAAATAGACGTGATCAAATAACCGCTGATAACAAAAAATATATCAACACCTATATAGCCCCCCTTCACCCATTCAAAACCTGCATGAAAAAGGATAACGGGGATAACCGCCAGTGCGCGTAAACCATCAATTTCTTTTCTATAAATCACAGGCAAAGATTAGACTAAAAAATAATTTTTTTGGAGATAATTTCAATTATTTATCCACCACCATAAAGGTGCGATGAATCATAAAGCTGTTTACTTTGTGGTTTGTTATAAACCTGCCGCGCTCTAAACGATCTGCCTTTTAGCTTTTCCCGATTCAGTTTATTCAATGATATTTTCATCACATCATTGCTCACAGCAACATAAGCCCAGTTATCAAAAATTTGGATTTTTCCTACCTGTTTGCCTGTGATACCATTTTTACTGGTTAATGCCCCCAAAATATCACCAGGGCGCAGCTTTTGTTTTTTCCCACCATCAATAAGAATTGTACTCATTAGAGGCTTCGCCCTAGGGTTACTTAAAATATCATCAGAGGGTAATGTTTCACTATCTAGAATAGGATCAATATCACCTTCTAGTAGTGCTAATTTTGACTCTTCCCTAGTATCGTATAATGAACAAGCGATGCCTGTATTACCTGCTCTACCTGTACGTCCGATACGATGTAGATGAATTTCAGGGTCATGCGCAATATCATAGTTAACCACTAGGTCAATTGCTTCAATGTCTAAACCACGTGCGGCAACATCGGTGGCAACGAGAATGCAAATACTTCGATTGGAAAATTGCGCCAAAGTTTTTTCGCGGTCACGCTGCTCTAAGTCACCATTTAAAGCCAATACACTGAAACCATCATGGCTAAGTTCATCCGCAACATCTTGTGTGGCTATCTTGGTATTACAAAACACCACGGCGGACTGCGCCTTAAAACTTAGCAATAACAAGCGCAGAGCTTTGGTACGCTCTTCATTATCACGCACTTTATAGAAATGTTGCTCAATGGTAGAGTTGTCATGCGCCTCTTTTACTTTGACCATGATTGGCTTATCCATAATACGACGCGTCATCGCTTGGATTTTCTTTGGGAAAGTCGCACTAAATAAGAGGGTTTGATGAGGATCAGGAATACGTTTGGTGATAGCATCAAGCTGATCTTGAAAGCCCATTTCTAGCATACGATCGGCTTCATCTAATACCAATAAATTAACATCACGCAGATCTAAGGTACGTCTATTGATATGATCCTCAATACGCCCTGGTGTGCCTACAATAATGTGCGCACCATGTTCCAGTGAGCCTTTTTGTGGTCCAAAGGGCATTCCACCGCACAGTGTTAATACTTTGATGTTATGAATAGTGCGCCCCAGTGTACGAATATCTTTCGCCACTTGGTCGGCTAACTCTCGCGTAGGACACAGTACCACCGCTTGGATACGAAAGCGTTTCACATCAAGCTGCTCTAATATGCCCAAGCCAAAAGCAGCCGTTTTTCCTGAGCCTGTTTTTGCCTGACCAATAACATCTTTAAATTCTAAAATTGCAGGCAAACTTTCAGCCTGAATGGGCGTCATGGCTTTATAGCCTAGCGATGATAAGTTTTTGATGAGGCTGGGGTTAAGCTTGAGTGTCGAAAAGTTGGTTTGGCTCACAATGTAAATCCTGATTGGTAGGAGTAATTCTTATATTAGATTTTCCAAAAATATAATTCTGATTAGGAAGTCTTTAATTAAGTAGAAAATGTAATTATTAATTCTAAGGTGTTTCTAGTTAGCGCAACAAGGGCATTGTAAGTCACGCTTTAATTTAATTTCTCTAAACTGCATATATTTAGCATCATGTAGTAGCAAACGTCCCTGCAAGGTTGGTAAACCTAGCAAGCACTTAATCGCTTCAGTGGCTTGAATCGAACCGATAATCCCTGCAACAGGTGCTAGCACACCATTTGCACTACAAGTATCTTCTACTTCAGACGCTTCATTGTATAGACATTGATAACAAGGCGATGCCTTATCACGGCTATCATAAACACTCACTTGACCTTCCATACGAATAACCGCACCTGAAACCAAGGGGGTTTTATGTTTGACACAAGCCTTATTAATCGCAAAACGTGAAGCAAAATTATCGCTACAATCAATGACTAGTTCATGCTGTTTGACGGCAATATCTAATGTATTATCGATGAGTTTATCAGCAAATTTATTGACAGTAACATCAGGGTTGATCGCATTTATAGCCAATGCTGCTGAGTCTACTTTTGATAACCCTATACTCTCATTATTATGAATAATTTGTCGCTGTAAATTACTCAACTCTACATGATCAAAGTCACAGATGCTGAGTGTACCAATACCTGCGGAGGCAAGGTACAAAGCTACAGGTGAGCCTAAACCACCCATACCAATAATCAACACACGTGATGCTAACAGCGTTTCTTGTCCTTTGATGTCAACATCTGGCAAGAGAATTTGACGGCTATAACGCAGCAGTTGCTGATCATTCATAGCTATACTTTTGATCCGCCTAAACACTCAGGAGAATCAGCTACCCTGCCTGCTTTCTCAAAATATTCATCGGGGGTCATCGTATGTAGCGAAAGTGCATGAATACCACCTGCAAGCTCTTCACTTAGTACCTCATTAATCATACGGTGACGTGCAATTAACATTTTGCCTTCAAAGTCTTTGCTCACTGCAACCACTTTAAAATGTGATTCAGAACCATCGGGCACATTATGCATATGGCTCTCGTTAATAATATCTAGCACTTCAGGGCTAAGTGCAGCGTTTAACTTTGTTTCGATAGTTGCTTGCATGGTCATAATAAATTCTCATCAGAAAGTGTGCAAAATAACAATAAATTTAATCTAAAAAAGCGCTGTGATGATACTTGAAAACTAGCTGGCAAGAACGCATTAAATAGATGTACTTGAATTTAATTCAGCCAAGGTCAAGTTAGCTCGTATTACCGTTCGTCGTATTCGTATAATCGACTCATTGTATTACTAATAATTAATGTGATTGCTTATGCTCGATAGCCTATAGTTTTTGCACATATTCGAGGGTAGTTTTAGGGGAATCCTCGGTAGCCTGAAATTTAACTACTTAATGATGCTTTTCATCTTTTAACTCCGCTTATGCTAGCCTCCTGCACGCAGTTGAAGGTAATACGGTTAAAGCTAAGCAATCTCAATATTTCAGTGCAAATGAAATACCTCGTAAATAATAATCATACCAGTTCAAATTCAGGAAAGAGAATGACGCAGAAACAAAGTTTTGACAAGCTTCAACAGTTTATCGAAGGAAAAATAATAGGCCAGGAAAAACTGGTCAATCGACTTCTCGTTGCTTTATTAGCAGATGGTCACATGTTAGTAGAGGGCGCTCCAGGTCTCGCTAAAACGCGTGCCATTCAGGTATTAAGCGAAGCAGTCGAAGGCGATTTTCACCGTATTCAATTTACACCCGACTTATTGCCTGCGGACATTACGGGAACAGAAATATTCCAACCTCAAGATGGCAGCTTCCAATTCCAAAAAGGACCTTTGTTTCACAACCTTATTCTTGCCGATGAAATTAATCGCGCCCCAGCCAAAGTACAATCTGCTTTACTAGAAGCGATGGCAGAGCATCAAATCACCGTTTCTGGTACTACGCATAAATTACCTGAACCCTTTATGGTGATGGCAACGCAAAATCCTATCGAGCAAGAAGGTACTTACCACTTACCCGAAGCACAATTAGACCGTTTCTTAATGCATGTCGTGGTCGATTATCCTAACCTCGCCGCAGAACAAGAGATACTCCGTTTAAACCGTGCTGAAACTCTGCGTCATATTCAACACAAAGATAAAGTAGCTAAGCCTGCTATAAGCGTGGCAGAAATTATGGACGCGCGCCAAGATGTCATGCAAATTTATATGGCAGAAAATGTTGAGGAGTATCTACTGCAACTGGTGATGGCATCACGTAATCCCGAAGCCTACGACACCGAGCTAAAAGGTGTGATTGCCTTTGGCGGTAGTCCCCGTGCAACGATGGCGCTAGATCGTTGTGCGCGTGCTCATGCTTGGTTAGAAGACCGTGATTATGTTGGTCCTGATGATGTCCAAGCCATTGCTCACGATGTTTTACGTCATCGGATTATTCTCAGCTTTGAAGCCGAAGCACAGGGTTACACAACGGATAAAATTATTGACAAATTACTTTCACTGGTGGCTGTTCCATAAATGCTAAGCGATGAAAAACTCATAGGCGATGGTTTAATACAGAGTTCACTCGACTCTCTATTGCGTCAGCAACGCAGTGCGCATCTATTAAAACGGGGCAAGCAAAAAATCCGCGCGCGCCAAGCAGGGCAGCATTTATCGGTTTATAAAGGGCGTGGTATGGACTTTGCCGAATCACGCGCCTACATTCCAGGTGACGATATTCGCGCAATGGATTGGAAAGTAACCGCACGTACAGGTGTTGCCCATACTAAAGTCTTTCAGGAAGAGCGTGAGCGCCCTATTCTTATCTGGACAGATTTACGCCCTGCAATGTTTTTTGCCACGCGTGGTCGATTTAAATCCGTAGTAGCTGCTGAGATTGCCAGTTTGTTAGTCTGGAAAAGCTGGTTAGATGGTGACCGTGCAGGCGGCATGGTAGTAGGTGCGGATAAACACAGTGAAATCCGTCCTGCGCGTAGCAAATCTAAAATTTTACAACTATTACAACTGCTTTCTAGCTATACACAAACACTCCGTAATCAAGCAGATTCAGGTTTATCCGCACAAACAACAGAGCCATTAGCGCAATCATGGAAACGTCTACGCCGTGTATGTTCTGTTGGCGCACAAGTTTATATTATCAGTGACTTTCGTGGTTTAGATAATGAAGCTGAGAAGCAGTTACTGTCTATTAGTCGTCATACTGCCATTACTTTAATTTGTATCAGCGACCCCTTTGAAAAACACTTGCCTGCTGCTAGCAGTTTAAAAAATCGCCGTTTTTCACTCAGTAATGGACGACGTTTTTTGCGTATTAATTTCACCAATAAAAAAGTACGCGAAGATTACGCCGAGCATCACCGTAAACTCAATGAGCAATTACAACAGCTATCAAATAGAACCAAGGCAAACCTCATTCACCTTTCAACCAGGGATGATAATAATCAACGCCTTGCTAAACTAATCCGAGGTGTCGTATGAACGACGCATTGGAACAATTGAAAGATATTCATCTACCGAGCGATGTGTCTTGGTGGCCATTAGCACTTGGCTGGTGGGTTTTATTAGCACTGTTTTTTATAATGATGGCAACTGCTCTCTATCTTTATATTCGCAGCTTGCGAAAAACTAAGCGAGAATTAGTGATTGAGCAGTCACTACAGCTATTTCACCATATTCAACAGCAATCATTAAACCCTAAAGAACTGTTGATGGAGTTATCCGAGCTATTACGCCGCACGGCTATTTCTTTATATGGGCGTGATGTAACGGCAAATTTAGCAGGTAATGAGTGGCTAGAATTTTTAAATAAGCACGGTGCAAGCAAGGCATTTACAGAAGGTGTAGGACAAGCTTTTCGTGATCAGCCATATCGCCCAGAAGTGAAATACAACCGCCCTGCTTTATTAGGCTTAACAAATCATTGGTTACAACAACAGTTATTAGTTAATGACTCAGCTGATTCCAGCGATAAAAAAGGTGAGTCACATGCTTGAATTTGAATGGATCTGGCTATTTTTATTATTACCACTGCCATTGTTTTTACGGTTATTTACCAAACCTGTAAAACAACATCGTGAGCAAGCGTTACATGTGCCTTTTTTGCGTGACTTTCAAGATGCACCCATTAGTAGCAAAGCCAATAGCTTTTCTTGGCTGATACTCGCATTAAGCATTGTTGGTTGGATCGCATTAGTAACAGCCGTAGCACGCCCTATTATGGTCGGTGAGAATATAAGCCTACCTGTTAAGGGGCGCAATATTATGATGGCAATTGATCTCTCTGGTAGCATGCGTGAAGCAGACTACCGTGTGGGAAATCAATGGGTTGATCGCCTAACTGCAACTAAATTCGTTGCCAGTGAGTTTATCCAACGGCGCAAAGGTGATCGCTTAGGTTTGATTTTATTTGGCGACCAAGCCTATCTGCAAACACCTTTAACCTTTGACCGACAAACTATTCTTAAAATGCTTGATGAATCCGCGTTAGGCTTGGCGGGACAAAAAACAGCAATTGGTGATGCTATCGGCTTGGCAATCAAACGCTTGCGTCTACAAGATGATAATGAACATGTATTAATACTGCTTACCGATGGTGAAAACACCGCAGGTACGGTTGGTGTTTATGAGGCGGCAGAAATAGCCGCTCAACAAAATCTAAAAATTTATACCGTGGGTATTGGCGCTGCCAGCCAAAATCGAGGCTTTTTCCAAGTTGGCTCAGCATTGGATGAAGTTACCTTGAAAAAAATTGCTAAAATGACCAAAGGAAAATACTTTAGGGCGCGTGACACACAAGAATTTCAACGTATTTATGAAGAGCTAGATCGCTTGGAACCTATTGTACGTGACCAAGAACAGTGGCGACCACGTACCGATTTGTTTTACTGGCCACTTTCATTCGCGCTATTCTTTTTAAGTCTAGCGATTATTTTACGCACTCGCTCAGGGGAATAGATAACGATGCTCGCTAATTTTCATTTTTTATACCCTTTGTGGTTTTTATTGTTACCTTTACTCGCGGCATTTCTCTGGTGGTTAAATCAAGTACAAGGTGGCACCGCATCGTGGAATGATTTTATTGATGAAAAACTTCGCCCCTACGTGCTTAGCGCAAATTCTGTAGAGAAAAATAAAAAATTCCTAATTGGATTTTCCTTAGTGGGATTAATCGCTATTTTTGCTCTAGCTGGTCCTAGTTGGAATAAGCGTACTGTCCCTGCTTTTCAAACACAGCAAGGCTTAGTCGTCGCAATGGATTTATCTACCTCGATGATTGTGGATGATATTACACCTTCTCGCTTAGTGCGATCACGCTTCAAGTTAATCGATTTACTTAATTTACGCAAAGAAGGTCAAACAGGTTTAGTGGTATTTGCAGGAGCAGCCTTTCCCGTCTCACCCTTAACCGATGATGTGAAAAATATATCCGAGCAGGTTAAACACCTCGGTCCTGGCACGATGCCATCACAAGGTAGCTCATTACACCTCGCCATTGATGAGTCGGTGAAACTATTACAACAAAGCGACTTCAAAAAAGGCAATATTCTTTTAATAACCGATGGTTTATCCAATTTATCCAAGACAATTTCGAGTGCTAATAATGCCAAGCAACAAGGTTATCAGGTTTCTATTTTAGGCGTAGGCACAAAGCAAGGAAGTACGATTCCTTTAGCAGGAGGGCGCGTATTTCGAGATAGTAGCGGAAACGCGGTGATTACCTTGCTTAATGAAGATGAGTTGCAAAAAGTAGTCACAGCAGGCAATGGTAATTATCGAACATCAAGCTTAGGTGATGAAGATATTCAATACTTTACCAAACAGTTTGCATTGAAAACCACGGATAAGCTTGATGATGAGTTATTGGAAAATAACAATAGAGAGGTCGAACATTGGGATAATGCGGGCATTTGGTTGAGCTTATTGTTATTGCCCCTTGTTTTATTACTGTTTCGTCGCGGGGTTTTATTCAGCCTATTATTGGTTTTTTTCCTATTGCCACAAACTGAAACTGCCCATGCTTTTGAGTGGGATAGCTTGTGGAAAAATGCGAACCAACGCGGGCAAGCAGCACTTGAGCAGCAACAAGCAGACAAAGCACTAGAACTTTTTAATCGCTCGGATTGGCAAGCAACGGCGGCTTATCGCCAAGGTGATTATCAAAAATCGGCCGAACTTTATTCTCAATTAGATAATGCTGATGCAGATTACAATCGTGGAAATGCTTTAGCAAAACAAAATAAAATAAATGGTGCCATTAAAGCTTATCAACAAGCCCTAAAGAAAAACCCTGCACTTCAAGATGCTAAAGATAACTTGGAATTATTAACTGAGCTGAAGAAAAAACAGCAAAAGGACAAAAAGCAAGGGGATGAAAAAGAGGATAACAAACAAGATAACTCCGATCAAAAAGAAAACAAGAAGAACCAGAAAGGTAATAAACAAGGTCAGAAAAATAAGTCTGATAAACAGAATCAAAAAAATAAAGATAGTAATGAGCAATCACAGCAAGAAAAAGATAAACAAGCTGAGAAAAATAAAGATGATCTAAAGAAGCAGTTTGATAAAGAGCGAAAGGACGAGGGGGAAGGAATATCAGATCCCAATGAACACGGACGCTTAGGAAAAGAGGCTGGCAAAGAGAAGAAACAAAAAAAGCTAAAGCAAAAAAACAAACAAGAAGTGCAAAAAGCGCGTGAAAAAAACCAACATGCAGATCAGTGGTTGCGCAAAATCCCTGATGATTCAGCAGGCTTATGGCGTAGAAAATTCATGTACCAATACCGTGACAGAAGCCAATCTACAGGGGATCAACAGCCATGGTAGTGAACATATTAACACATTCTCGACAACTTAGGTTCAGCTTACTTATAGTCCTATGGCTATTTTCAGCATCATTCGCACCGAAGATTATAGCGGCAGAATTACAACTCCAAATTGATACAAGCAATATCAGTATTGATGAAGCTTTTGAAATATCTATTATCAGTAATGGAAGTACCAGTGGCAGTATTGATATTTCGGGTTTAGAGGAAGAGTTTGAAATAATAGATCAATACAAACAAAGTAGCATGAACATTATCAATGGGCATGTCAGCCAATCATCTACATGGATATATACGGTTGTTGCCAAGCGTGCGGGGAAGATAACCATTCCTGCTATCAGCGTTGGCAATGACAGTACTCAAGCGGTAGAAATTAATGTGAGGAACTCCTCCGTACAAGCAAGTGGCTCTGAGGATATTATCTTAGAAGTTGATATTGAGCAGTCAACTCCTTATGTGCAAGGGCAGTTTATTTATGTGCAGCGTCTTTTGTTTGCTAAAGATTTTCGTAGCAACTCCACCCTAACCTACCCACGCTTAATAAAGGGACGTGCAGAAATAGAACCGTTGGGAAACACACCTAAGCGTATCGTACAACGTAATGGGAGAGACTACCGCACTATTACCCGCAGCTTTGCCATCATTCCTCAAGAAAGTGGTGAATTGGTATTAGCCCCCTCTGTTTTCAGCGGAACATTGCGCCGTGAAAGCCAGCGCAATATGAACACCTTTAGTTACAGTACACGTAGCAAACGTGTACGCGTTCACTCTAAAGAAGTCAGCATTAATGTAAAGCCACGCCCTGCTGAATTTACTGGCAGTGACTGGATTGTCGCTAAGAATTTTTCATTGCATTTGAATTGGCCAATACCAACAGATGAACTTAAAGCAGGCGACCCTATTACTGTGGTATTAGCGGCAATTGCCGATGGTTTGCGTGCAGAGCAACTGCCTGAAATAAAGCTACAAGCACCCTCAGGTATCAAGCTCTACCCTGAAAAACCAACTTTCAGTAATATTAAAAACCTTGATGGTATTGTTGGCACAATGAATCAAAGCATTGTACTCATTGCCACAGGTGGCGGAGAATTTATGCTGCCAGCAATAAATATTCCATGGTGGAATAGCCAAACAGAAAAACAAGAAATAGCTACACTAAAGGCGGTAAAACTAAAAATTTCTGGTGCAGCTGCGGTGACCCCTGTGCAGAAAGTATTAGCGACACCTGAGTTAGAAAAAAAAGTGGTGACAAAAACTGATCAAAAAAAATCGAGCCTATCAAATACTCTGATTACTTTATTAATCTTAGCTACTTTACTGCTTATTATTCTATTTTTAATAGTTTTAAAGCATTGGCAGGGTAAAGCAAAGAATAATAATAGTACTCACACCGACAAAGTTTATAGCCCAGCAGAACAGCAAAAAATATTTCAGGCATTGAAGAAAGCCTGTATTGACAATAATCTACAACAAGCACAAAAAAATATTCACGAATGGCAGAAAAGTATGGGAAACCCTCCTTTGATGCATGATGATTATTTACAAACACATATCAAAGCACTCAACCAGAGCCTTTATGGCAAAACCACTAAGCAGTGGCAGGGTCATGGTTTGTGGCAAGCCGTAGAAAAGTATCAAGTTTGGACTGATCAACAAGCTAAAAATAAAAAAACTAGCACTAATGAAAGCTTAGAGTCTTTGTATTTATAATACTTTTTGGAGATGCTTCAATTTAGAATAACACTCCTGTAGCTTGGGAAATGTAATACCAGCTTTGGATGCGCTTCATACCTCAGCACATCCTACACCTACTCCTTATCAGGCCAAGCAGAAAATGGAAAGGGTTTTTCCTCGGTGTTAAAACTCAAAAATAACATTACTGCATAAATATAGCGTGCGGTCTGTTTTCCCAGTACTTTTAAATTTTCATTGATCGAGCCTGTGACCAACTTTAAGACTACTTGCACGATAACAAGCGCCATTAGCACAAATTCTGCAATGCTATAAGCAAAAGCGAATAGCAACATGTACAAAATACGTTTCCACGTGCTGCTATCCTTTAAAGACTTTTTAGTTTCTGATGACATGGGTAGCTCCTAGGGGCTTAAAAAAATAACCTCCAGTCCTGATTAAAAATACTTTTGTAATTCAATTTGCACGAAGCCATCTTTCTTTACATTATTAAGGGGATCGTTCTTATCAACATCCATAAAGGTCTGTGCTTCAATATTAAGCTTCAAACCTTTGCCAATACGACGGCTTCCTTCTACACGAAAGCTTTTGGTTTGATTATCCAAATCAACAAAAGTTCCTGCCAGAAATTCTGTGCCATCAACATCATTTAAACTGAAACGCGCACCAAGAAATAGATCATTCTGAAACGGTGCGTTAAGAGACTCGCCACGAGAATCATGGTGATATTCAGCCAGTAAGCCTAAATCCGCACCACTTTCGGTAATCCCAGGAATGCTGTATTCAAAACCACCCACAGCCGCGGTGTAGTTGTCTTTTTTCGATTCGCGATTTATTGCTTCGAGTTTTAATAACCACTCTTCACCCGTGTATTGTAAGTCTAAGCCGACTTGCTTTATAAGCGGATAATGTTGTTTTAATACGCCATTGACAATATCAGGGGTAAATTCTGGTGCGCGGGAAGTTCCATCAAAATAACTAAGCCCTACATCGATCTCATCAAAGGTATGATTTAACCGCACTGCAAAATCCACATGCTTTTCTTTTTTTGATGATTCATAACTCACATCTTTGGTATCAACAGGAAGCGCACCACGAAAGCGCCCTGCACTACTTGCAAAAGTACGCTCACGAAAGTAAGGCAATATGTAAAAACTTACATCACCATTATCATTTAAGCGGCTGACTTTAAACAAAGGTTGTCCTAGTTTATCCTCACCATCTATGCCTTCAACACCATCGGTTTGGTTAATAATATCAACCAAATGCTGAGACTCTGTTACACCCCAAAATACTCTGCTGATGCCTGCTTGAAACTCCCAATCCCCTTTTGCCATTGTGAGATCAAGCTGTCGAATATCTCCATGAGTACGCTCATCATCCTTTCCATCCCAACGGTAGAATGGGCTAAAGGTAAACACATTATGATCATTATCCCATTTGTGTTTATATTCTGGTTGAAGGCTTAACGATAAGCCCCCTGCTTTCTGCCCAGTATAAGCACCATCATCTAAAAAATAACGACCTTCCAAGCTAACATTTCCTGAAAACTCACCCGCTTGAGCAGTACCCGCTAGCAATAAACTTGCTAGTAGCATGCTCTTTTTTAATTTTTGTTTTTGTTTTATAACCATCGTTTTACTCGCATTTTATAATCTAAATACTCTTGTCCAAATTTCTTTTCCAGAATCTCCTCTTCGGGAATAATTTGCTGGCTAGTAATAAGCAGTACAAATAAAGGCAAAAGTAAAAAAGGTGTAATACTCCCTAACCAAATAGCATAGCCTAATAATACAAATAATAGTCCAACATACATGGGATTACGGCTAATTTTGTACAAACCTGTTGTCACAATATGCTGAGAGTTCTCAGGTTTCATTGGGTTGGGTGTTGTATGTGAGCGGAAAAATAAAAATAACGACCAAAGATCAAAGCTAAGTGCAATACCGACAAGCACCAAACCAGCAATGTTCCAAGGTGATGAAATCCAGTGGCTAATGGGTAAATATTGATTCAGCAACCACATTAAAATGCCAATGCTAATTCCATATACAGGGGGAGGAATTTTTAGTTTAAACATAATTATCACTCATTATTAACTAGATTTATTGTGTCTGCCAATTTACATACCAATCAGTATGTAAAACAATACAGACATACCAGTCGGTATGCAATGATAAATTTTAGATATATGTTTATCGGAACCCTTGACCACACTAAGGAACTCTAAAGAAACTATTTCACATCCAGCGCATCTACATAAACCCACTGTCCCTTCACTTTTTCAAAGCGACTGGTTTCACTCAGTTGGTTTATTTGATTCTGTCGTGAATAAGTAGCCACAAAGGCAACGATTCCAGTATCATCCTGCTCCATTCCTTGCTCGGTTTTTACTATTTTAAGGCTCAACCACTCACTCTCATCATTTTGTAACAAACTTTGTATAGAGGGACGTGTTGACTTATGCCATGTTTTAAATAAATATCGCCCAAGATTTAAACTATAAGCAGAGTAACGCGAACGCATGAGTGCTTCTGCGGTAGGGGCTGATAGTTTGCCTTTATGATAGCGACCACAGCAAAGATTATATTCAAGTGATGATTGACAAGGACATGGGGTGTTCATAACTTAAATAAGCTCCGTTGATCATAAAAAACAAGGTTGCCAACTTGAGGCGGGAGAAGCAAAGTTATGCTACTCCGCTTCAACCAGATAGCCAAAATAACAAGAGACAATACAGCATGCTCAAAAAAATTATACTTTCATTATTCTCATTCGTGTTGATATTCGGGACATTTTATCTCTATGCAGAACGTCCTTTACTCACGCAACTATCAGGAAAATCAACAGCACCTGAATTTGAACTGGTTGACCTTGATGATGATATTCACACCTTGAAAAAATACCTTGGCAAACCTGTTGTTATAAATTTCTGGGCAACTTGGTGCCCACCTTGTCGTAAAGAAATGCCCTCTATGAACCGAGCTTGGAAAATTTTAAAAGATCAGGGTGTTGAGATGATCGCTATCGATGTAGGCGAAGAAGATGTGGATGTTTACAGCTTTATTGAAGATACGCCCATTGATTTTCAAATTCTTTTAGATCCAAACAGTGAGTCACTTTCTGCATGGAATCTTACGGGGCTACCAACCACCTATATTCTAAATACCGATGGCACCGTTGCCTACAGTGCAACAGGCGGCAGAGAATGGGATGATGAAAGAATTATTAAACAGATTCTGGCGCTTAAAGATGGCAAACCTACCGAAAAAGACAAACCAGCAGAGAAAAAATCATTCTTTGAACGCTTGTTTAAATCGTCCTAGTAATGGCAAAGTAATATAACCATCGGCAGCTAAATTATTTTTAAGCTGCCAACCACGAATTGCTTTTCGTGTATTAGAGCCAACTTTTCCATCAACTTCCCCAACATTAAAACCTGCTGCATTCAATTGAGCTTGTAGCAGGATTTTATCATCATAACTTAACGGTTTATCATCTCGTGGCCATACGCCAAATAGCTTTGTATCCTTAGCAATACCTGACGATAAAAGTCCGACCGCTAGACTATAACTTAATGAAAGGTTATATTTTTTGATAACCTCAAAGTTAGAAAAAGTCAGGAATATAGGACCTAAATGCCCCGCAGGAAAAAATAAAGAAGCCAATTGATCATCATTAGCAAAGCTCTCATCACTTGCAAATGAAATACCTAGTTGCTTCCATGCAGAGATAGTCATTGGTTTATTTTCAGGATTATCAGCCGCTTGTTTTTGCCAATCAAAATCACTGGGTAAAATAGCCTCTAAGCCCCAAGGCTCCCCTATATTCCAACCTGATGCGTGCATATAATTGGCGATTGAAGCAAAAGCATCATCAAGGCTACGCCAAATATCACGTTTATTATCTTTATTGTAATCAACCGCATATTTTTGAAAAGATGTTGGCATAAATTGTGGCTGACCAATTGCACCAGCCCATGAACCCACCATATCTTCCACCTGTAAACTTTCGCACACCATAATCCGAAAAACCGCCAAAAGCTCAGTTTGTGCAAATTCTTTACGTTTACCCGCATAAGCCAAAGTCGCCAACGAGCGAATAACACTCATACTGCCGTAATTACCACCAAAATCACTTTCCATCGCCCAAATAGCAATGATGATTTCTGCGGGTACACCATATTTTGAGCTGATTTCTTCAAATAGGTGACGATGCTGATTTAAGACCTCTTTACCTTTTTTGATACGTTGATCTGAAATTGCATTATCAAGGTAAGCCCAAATTGCACGCGTAAACTCAGGCTGGCTATTATCCAACTTTAAGACCTTAGTGTTGAGCGTCATATCTTGGAACGCTGAATCTAAAATATCCTCAGGGATACCTTTTTCGACGGCCAATTGCTTAAAGTTTTCTTGCCACTCAGTGAAGGTAATATCAACAACCTCAGAATCACTGATTGCTTGTTGCGGTAAACAACAAAAAAGTAGTACTACTAACATACCGACGAAGTTGTTAGCCCGCACTTTTATGCTATCTAAAATTATAGTTTTCTGCTTTTTTTCTAATAACATTTTCATCCTACCCCCTTATCACCTAAGTCCATTTTCTCTATCATTTCCTTAATTTTAACAGCTTTCTCAAAGTGATCTAATTTACGCGTGATGATCCACCATGTAGCAACCCCCATTAATAACTCTGGATTATTATTTTTATTCGCAAAGAACGCATAAAATGACAAACCTACATTAGCGCCTTTAGCCTCTATTTTCTTATTGCACACTTCTACCATTTTATGTCGTAATGAGTCTCTCATCTACTTTTTACGCCGCGTAAACTTACGCCCCTGAAATGCCGAAAGCATACCCCTTAATAAACTCAGTTCACTGCGCGTTACTTTAATACGCCCATACATACGGCGTAAACGCGGCATTAAATAGCGCGGGTTTTCAGGGTCTAAAAATTCCACCTCAACTAATGCCGCTTCAAGGTGCTGATAAAACCCTTCCATATCATCTGCACTAATTACCTCTTCATCTAACTCATGTGAAACAGCTTTTATATCCTGCGCCCCTACCCTACATTCATAACTCAAAATCTGCACCGCAGATGCTACATTCAAAGAACTATAATCAGGATTTGTAGGGATATGCACCAAATGATGACACATTGATAACTCTTCATTCGTCAACCCCGAACGCTCACGACCAAACACGATGGCAACCTTCTTGCTTTCTGCCAAGCACTCACCCACAAACTCACCGCAGTGTCGTGGCTCAAAAGTATCCCAACGCAAATTACGCTCATGCCGCGCACTGGTTCCTATCACCACATTGCAATCGGCAATCGCTTGTTGAAGATCATCAACCACCACAGCACTCTCTAAAATATCCTCAGCATTCGAGGACATCACATTCGCTTCATCATCAGGAAATCGTTTAGGGCTGACCAAACAGAGATCAGATAATCCCATGGTTTTCATCGCACGTGCGGTTGAACCAATATTTCCTGGGTGTGATGTTTGAATCAATACAATTCTGATATTACTTAGACTCATTTATCTGTTATTCTCCGCGACACTTATACTCTAAAAAAGATACCCCACTACCATGCACCCAATGCTCAATATGGCCATTATGGCAGCTCGTCAAGCAGGTGATATTATCGCCCGTTCTGCAGATAGAATCGACCAATTACAGATTGAAACGAAAGAAATTAATGATTTTGTTAGCGAAGTTGATCGCAATGCCGAGCAAATTATCATCGAGACCCTAAAAAAAGCATACCCAGACCATGCTTTTTTAGGTGAAGAAAGTGGCTCAAGCCAAGAAGGCAGTAAAGAAAAAGCAGAGTACGAATGGATTATTGATCCACTCGACGGAACCACCAACTTTCTCTACGGAATTCCTCACTATGCAGTCTCCATCGCCCTAAAACGCCGTGGAAAATTATATCAAGCCGTGATTTACGACCCTTACAAAGACGACCTATTCACCGCATCCAAAGGTGAAGGTGCAACCCTAAACAGCCGACGTATTCGCGTAAGAAACCGCCGCGATATGCACGGCGCACTACTAACCACAGGCGTACCCTACCGCCAAGATCAACAAGCATTGATGGATCCTTATTTAGAAAGCATGAAAGCTCTCCTGCCAGATACCGCAGGCGTGCGTCGCCCAGGCTCAGCCGCGCTTGACCTCGCATATGTAGCAGCAGGACGTTACGACGGCTTTTGGGAGTTTACTTTACACGAATGGGACATAGCCGCAGGTGTACTTATGGTACAAGAAGCAGGCGGTTTAATCGGTGATTTAAAAGGCGGGAGCGATCATCTGAAAACAGGCAATATTGTTGCTGCGAGCCCTAAAGTATTTAAAGAAATGATAAAGCGATTGCATCCGATTACTGCTGGGTTATAAGGCTTTAGAAAAACCCATACTGCCAAATTTATAAAATATAGATAAGCCCTACACCTCTTTATATATATAAAAAAACACTGTAATTATCTGTTTAGATGATAGTTTTTAAAAAGCAGAGGATCGAAGAGCCCTCTGTGTCAGGATAGTCGCCACCCCTAAACCCCAGTCTTTAAAAGAGTGAGTGGGATTGTCAGAAATATTCCCAATCACTACTTTTTTATTGTCTCAGTCAACATTTGCCACACTACTACCAACTTCTCTCCATGATACTTTTTCTGTTCCATTAATGGTCTCTATATCTCCAAGAGAAAAGACATACCCACGTAAAGAACCACTTGTTGCAGAAATATACCAACGTAATTTATTATCTACTGTTTTACCGTTAGCTGTATAGTACGCAAAGAGTAGTTTTATTGGTTGACTTTTTATCGATGCGAGGTCTGTCGCGTCTACTTTTTCTTGTTTTGATATTAATTCTTTAGTAGCAGAAATACTTGGTAGATTTTCAGATACTCATTCTTTTTTAGAACTACTATCTTGACAACCTACCAATATAAATCCAATTAAAAGTAACTTTAGTAATTTCATCCTTTATCCTTAGAAGAGTATAAAATAGAAAAAAACCAAACTAACACTCTCCTACTAACAATACCTTCGCCATTTTAAAAGCCTATAAAACTCTGTAAAGCTAAGTGGCATCACAGGTGGCTTAATTTATATATCATTTAAAATACTTGTCGCACAATCGCAAAGATATTTTAAATGCAGACTAATGAAATCAATACCTTATGGTATATGGCTTCATCAGTACT
>DQSN01000234.1 GCA_015663245.1 Leucothrix mucor | reverse complement strand
TCTATCGAAGAGATAACCTCATTCTTTGCCCAACTGGATAAGGCTTCATTCCCCATTTTGCGCAATTCATCAATCACGTATTGCTCCGCATCATCAGCCTTTATGCAATCACCCGAGGTATTTTCAACCACATCAAGTAATGCCTCCACACGTTGGCGAAAGTTGGGATGCTTGTTCAAGCGAGTGGTCAAAGTATTATCTTTTGAAGTCATTTGAGTATTCTATTACCTAGGGAAAGGGATGACTAATAGTTTAGACTATCCTCTCAGTTTTAATCACACCCTTTTGTAGGCATTGTGTTAAGTTATATTGATTTTTTTCATTAGATTTATTTATATTGATGCACATCAATCAGTTTTTAGCGAGGTCTTGTTATAAAGAGTTTGGAGACCTTTGTAGTAATTGGGCTGTATGTTTTTTTGATGTTTTTATTACTAGTACCTTACTTTTTTAGTCGGGTTTTAATGGCGTTAATCATAAGCCAGAAGGGTGCTCAGTAGTATATTAGCATTTTCTTTTAGAAAGTTTTGCTGTATCCTTCTCAACCAATTTCGGCTTGTGTCACTATTTGACACAAGCCATTTGTAAGATTTATTTCAACTTCCTTGAGGACTTATGATGGCGCATAGTGCAGTAGGCTCAGCTGAGCAGTATAACTATGATATCGTGAAGAAATTTGCGATTGCTACGATAATATGGGGCATAGCTGGCATGACAGTCGGTGTTTATATTGCTTCAGAGTTAACGTGGCCATTTTTAAACTTTGATATAGCTCAAATTACATTTGGTCGTTTACGTCCAGTACATACGAGTGGCGTTATCTTTGGTTTTGGTGGTAATGCATTGTTTGCAACATCGTATTATGTTGTTCAGCGAACTTGTCAGACTAGATTGTGGGGTGGGGCTTTTTGGCCAACCTTTACCTTCTGGGGTTGGAACTTAGCATTGGTTATTGCTGGTATTGGCTATACTTTTGGTATAACTCAAGGGCGTGAATATGCTGAGCCAGAGTGGTATGTTGATTTAATGATCCTAGTTGTATGGGTCGTTTACTTCGTTATCTTCGCAATGACTCTAGTTCGTCGCAACCAACCACATATTTATGTGGCAAACTGGTTTTATATGGCGTTCATCTTAGCTGTAGCGCTTCTCCACATATTTAACAATCTTGCGGTTCCAGTTAGTCTTACTGGTATTAAATCGTACAGCCTGTTTTCTGGAGCACAAGATGCAATGACGCAATGGTGGTACGGTCATAATGCGGTAGGCTTCTTCCTAACAGCAGCCTTTCTTGGGATGATGTACTATTTTGTGCCTAAGCAAGCAGGTCGTCCTGTTTATTCTTATCGTTTATCAATTGTTCACTTCTGGGCATTAGGCTTCATGTACATGTGGGTTGGTACTCATCATTTACATTGGACAGCTATTCCAGATTGGACATCTTCACTTGCCGCTGCATTCTCAATTTTGCTATTGATGCCTTCATGGGGCGGAATGATCAATGGTATTATGACTTTGTCAGGTGCTTGGAATAAGTTACGTACAGATCCAATCATGATGTTTATGATTACATCATTGTCGTTCTATGGAATGTCCACCTTTGAAGGGCCAATGATGGCACTTAAGTCTGTTAATGCTTTATCTCATTATACAGATTGGACAGTTGGTCATGTGCATTCAGGTACTCTAGGTTGGGTGGCAATGATTACGATTGCTTCTTTCTATCATATGGTTCCACGTTTATGGAATACCACTCTATACAGTATGGCATTGGTTAAGACTCACTTCTTCTTAGCAACTATCGGCACACTTCTTTATATCACCGCTATGTGGGTATCTGGAATTGGTCAAGGAATGCAACTTCGTGAGTTTGATGAGTTTGGTAATCTGTCGAATACCTTTATCTCTACTGTTGAATTTATGCACTATCCATTGATGGGACGAGCTATAGGTGGAATGTTCTTCCTCACAGGTATGTTCTTGTTTGCTTACAATATTTACATGACTGTTCGCCAATCAAAAGCAGAAGATCAAGTGGCTGCAACAACTATTGCATCAAAAGCATAAGGGGAACATAAAATGTTAAAACACGAAAGTATTGAGACTAATGCGGGCTTGTTGATAGTCCTGACTTTGGTTGCAATTGGAATAGGTGGGTTGGTTGAAATTGTTCCGCTTTTTTATATTGATGGAACAATAGAAGAAGTTAAAACTGCTGATGGTAAAGATGCGGTTAGACCTTATACTCCACTAGAGTTACGTGGTCGTGATATCTATATCAAAGAAGGTTGCTATAACTGTCATTCACAAATGATTAGACCCTTTAGAGATGAGGCTTTGCGTTACGGTCATTACTCTTTAGCGGCTGAATCACAGTATGATCATCCATTCCAATGGGGGTCAAAGCGTACAGGTCCTGACTTAGCGCGAGTAGGTGGTAAGTACTCTAACGGGTGGCACGTAAAGCATCTTGTTAAGCCAAAATCTGTTGTACCAACATCTATTATGCCGAATTATCCTTGGCTACTAGAAAATGATCTTGCTTATGGTGATATTAAGGATCGTATGATTGCTCTTAAACGAGTAGGTGTTCCTTATTCTTTAACTAAGATTGAATATGACGCCAATGTTGAGCGGTTTGGTGAGAAGGTGGCAGATACACTTGATATAACCAACGCAGATGCAAACCTGTTAGCTCAAGCAGAAGCGATGAATACCGATGGTGTAGCTTCACGCATAACTGAGCTGGAAGCACTCGTTGCTTACTTACAGGTGTTGGGTACTATGATTGACTTCAAAGCACATGATGAACATGAGTTCATTCAGTTTAGATAGAAATTCAATCAACTGTACACGAAATTTTAGGGCTGAGAGTAGTTTAGGAGATCGATATGTATGATTTTTTTATGTGGTTTACGGATCTTGGGAATAGCAAGGTTGCAGCCTTATTAATTTTCTTTCCACTATTTATGGGTATGCTTCTGTATGTGTATTCTAGTAAAAAACGTGGCAAAAGATTGGAGTCTTATAAATATATTCCGTTTGACGATAATCTAGATAAGATTCCCACTAGAGAAGGTGAAAAATAATGGCTGAAAAAGATCCTATAACAGGTGTAGAAACGACAGGGCATGTCTGGGACGAAACCTTACAAGAGTTTAATAACCCGCTTCCTCGTTGGTGGCTATGGGCGTTTTATGGAACAGTTGTATTTACAATTGTTTATTGGACGATCTACCCATCTTGGCCAATCGGAAAGTCTTATATGAAAGGTGTATTTAATACTATTACCTATAAGACAGATGCTGGTGAGGAAGTTACTACGCATTGGAATACACGTGCTTTATTGCAACGTGATATGCAAAGTGGCGATGTAGCTATGGCTCAAAAAGCGCAGCTAGAGAAAGTAAAAGGTATGAGTTACGACGATATCGCTAAAGATGCTGATACTCAGGCTTTTGTTCAATCTTTTGGTAAAGGTGTATTTGGTGATTATTGTGCAGGCTGTCATCAAACAGGTGGTGTTGGTGTTATTGGTTCGTATCCTAATTTGAGTGATGATGCTTGGTTGTGGGGTGGTACAACAACAGATATAGAAAATACTATTCGTAACGGACACCTAGGCTTTATGCCAGCTTATAAAGAGACTTTAAATGATACACAGCTAAATGAAGTTGCTAGTTATGTGCTCAGTGTCTCTGGCGAGCAAGCAGATGCGGCTTTGGTTGCTAAAGGTAAAGATATTTTCCAAGGGCAGACGGGAGGTTGTGCGCTTTGTCACACTGAAGAAGCAACAGGCATGAAAGAGCAGGGCTCTGCAAACCTTACAGATCAAATCTGGACAATGATTGATGTTAAAGCACTTGAATCAACAGAAGCAAAACTTAGTGCTGTGAAGTCTGTGATTTCAGATGGAGTAATACGTAATATGCCTGCTTGGAGTTCACGCCTTGATGATACACAGATAAAAGTATTAACTGCTTATATAAACTCATTTGGTGGTGGTCAATAGTAGCAATGCTGATGATTATAACTCTTTATGAAAGAGTGAGTTAGTAGTGTGTTAGAAGCACGTTCAGTTAACTGAACGTGCTTTTTTAATTCTTTTTATTGCGTTTTCTCAAAGATATTTTTTTGTATTCTCAGCATACTATAAATAATATAGTCATAGCTTTAAACCTGAGTCGTAGATAATGTTTGTGTATATTTAGATATATATAATATCTTCTATTTTAACCTAAAGTTTATGACCAAAAAATGTTAATTCTTATTGGGGTAGCTTGTAATGAATGAAAGTCCTATTCAATATGTAGAATACAGTACAGCTATACAGCCACGTTCGGTAAAAGGACGCTTTCGTAGCATAAAATCTTATGTCATTGTAATCGCCTATGCTGTTTTTTTTGCACTACCTTGGTTGCGTTGGGAGCGAGCAGTAGGACCTGATCAGGCTTTGATTTTTGATCTCACTACATTGCGTTTCTATATGTTTGACTTTGTCGTACATCCCCAAGATATTTATTGGCTTTCAATCCTCTTGTTCTTTGCTGCTGTTGTTCTCTTTTTTATTACAACCCTAGCAGGGCGTGTTTTCTGTGGTTATTTTTGCTTTCAAACCATTTGGACCGATGCATATCGCTGGATAGAACATACAATTCAAGGTGATCGTGTTGCGAGATTGCGTTTAGACAAGCAGGGCTTGACCAAAGAGAAAATTTTTAAAAAAGGTCTGACTCATTTTTTCTGGTTGTCTCTGTCCTTTTGGACAGCACTGACTTTTGTTTTATATTGGGGTAATGCACCAGAATTATTGCCTAATTTCTTCCTTGGTAAAGCCGCATCCGCAGCTTATATAACCACCTTGATACTAACGGCAACGACTTACCTAGCCGCAGGTTTTGCACGTGATGCAATTTGTCGGCATGTGTGTCCATATTCTCGTTTTCAAAGCGCTATGTTTGACGAAAACACTTTGATTGTTTCATATGATTATAATCGTGGGGAATCAAAAGAAGGTCGTGCTAAGCCGATGAAAGCTTTAAAGTCATTAGATGATAGAAAGGCTGCAAATGTTGGTGACTGTGTTGATTGTGGATTTTGTGTGCAAGTTTGTCCAATGGGTATCGATATTCGTGATGGGTTACAAATAGATTGTATTCACTGCGCTCTATGTATTGATGCTTGTGATAACATCATGGAAAAATTTGGTTGGGATAAAGGACTAATAAGTTACACCTCTGAGAATTTATTACAGAATAAAAAGAATAAATACTTCAATATTCGAAGTGTTGGTTATGGTATAGCATCGCTAATTTCCTTAGGTCTTTTATACATCAGTATCACAAGTAGTGCTTTGCTCAATGTTTCTGTTTCTCAGACGAGACAGCCGTTGTTTGTTACTATGTCGGATGGAAAAGTACAAAACTCCTACAACTTTAGTTTCATCAATAAAACAATGAAACCAGCTAAGTTAGAGCTTGCTTTGGATGGTCTTGCCGATGCGACGATTAGTTTAGGAAAAATTGAAGGTATTTCGATTCGTGCAGATAGTGCTTTAAGGCTATACGTAAGAGTTATCCGTAAACCTAATGCGCCAAATGTGCAAAGAAATATACCTTTCCGCTTTAAGGTAACGCCTATTGAAGGTGACTTAAAAGAAATTGTGATTATAGAGTCGCAATTCATCACACACTGAGCAGTTTAATATGAATAACATTGGAATACTTTACACACTAGGTGGTGGAACAATACTGGCTTTTATATTGTTTTTTACTTTCTATCTAGGGCTAAAGTGGGATGGTAAAAAATCGGGATTTCTTACTGTCCTCTCCATGTGGTTGCTTTATTTTCCTTTGGCTTTTTTGTTTTGGCCAGGAATAGATGTATTTGCTATCCACTTTGTTTTTTATACTATGACAGGCTATGGCTTGGGTATTATTACCAATGTACGCTCAACACGTATGCAAATGGAAGGTGAAGAAACGCAAGGTGGCTGGTTTCATTGGGGACCTGCAATTATTGTTACTTTTTTCCTTTTACTCACTATTGTTGACTCGAATATCATCTCCATCGCAGGGCAATATAAGCCAGGCATTGTGGCGCATGATTTTCGTCAGAAGGAAGGGCAGTACAACGACCATCAAGTACAGTTAGCTGCACAAAAGGAGCGTGGCTGGAAGGTGAAAGGCGGGTGGGATAAGCCACCTTTGTTCAATGTGAGTACTCCTTTTGTGATAAATGTATTTGATAAAGCAGGTGCTACAGTAGCAGGAGCTACCGTTATAGCTACTTTTTTAAGTACAGCA
Source organism: Leucothrix mucor (assembly GCA_015663245.1). Lineage (GTDB taxonomy): Bacteria > Pseudomonadota > Gammaproteobacteria > Thiotrichales > Thiotrichaceae > JAGLBW01. The sequence continues at coordinate 4,597 of DQSN01000234.1, read as the reverse complement.
GATACAGATAAAGACTTTCATATGGAGCTAAGTGAAACATCTAAAGGTGTTTATTCTAAAGATATTTCTTTGACTAACTATGGTGAGTGGACGGTATTAGTAAAAGTCCAAAAAGGTGATGATATACATGAAATCAAAGGTATGATTGAAGTAAATCCAGAGCAGAAAAAGTAAGTATCAATGGCAGATCACATCTCTCAATCTAATGAGTGTTTCCATTGTGGTTTGCCTGTTCCTAAAGGCATTAAGTACTCCGTCGAGATTAACAATCAGCCACGCGCAATGTGTTGCATTGGTTGTGAATCAGTCGCTAAAGCTATTGTTGACAATAACCTAGAAAGTTTTTACAGCTTCCGAACCAATAAATCTAGCAAACAAGAAGATCTCATTCCCGCCGAACTGCGTCAGCTTGATATTTATGATGATGATGCCTTACAAAAAACCTTCGTTTGGCATGAACAGAATGATTCTGGTTTAGCCATTCGTGAAGCCTCGTTGATATTAGAGGGAATTGTCTGTGCCGCTTGTGTATGGCTCAATGAGCATCATGTTAAACAGCTTGCAGGTGTGATTGAATTTCGGATTAATTACTCTACCCATCGTGCCAGTCTTAAATGGGACAATAGCCAAATACAGCTGAGTCAAATACTCAAAGAAATTACTAGTATTGGTTATCAGGCTCATCCTTTTGATCCTGGGCGGATGGAAACCTTGCAAAAGAAAGAAAAAAATATATCCCTGCGGCGTATTGCTGTCGCAGGAGTAGGCATGATGCAAGTGATGATGACCGCGTTGGCGCTCTATATCGGAGAAGTTTCCGATATGGATAGCGGTATGACGCAATTATTGCGTTGGATTGGTTTAATTATTACCACACCAGTAGTGTTCTATTCCTCACGTGTCTTTTTTACCGCAGCTTGGCGTGATATTAAACGACGGCAACTGGGGATGGATGTTCCCGTAGCGATTGCTATCGGAGCAGCTTACCTCTCTAGCGTCTGGGCGACAGTTACCAATGCTGGAGCGGTTTATTTTGACTCGGTTACCATGTTTACCTTCTTCTTGTTGATTGGGCGCTTCCTCGAAATGGGTGCACGGCACAGGTCAGGACAAGTAGCAGATGAATTAATACGCCTGTTACCCGTTACCGCCACTTGTATTGATGATAATAATGAGCAAACCTTAGTTGCCGTCAATGAGCTGGAGCTAGGTGATACGCTGCTAGTAAAACCAGGCGAAGTGATACCTGCGGATGGCACTATCATCGAAGGCAAAAGTAGCGTTAATGAGTCGTTGTTAACAGGTGAAAGCCTACCGATCCGAAAAGCCCAAAAAAATACTGTTACAGGTGGGACGCACAATATAGAAAGCCCCTTAACCATGCGGGTCGATAAGCTCGGTGATAGTACCGTGCTATCTTCAATAGTGCGTTTATTGGAACGAGCACAAAGCGAAAAACCCAGCCTTGCACGGTTTGCTGATCGTTTTGCTGCGTGGTTTGTCGGTATCATGTTGATTATCGCCATTAGTGTTTTTGCTTTTTGGTGGTTTTATGAGCCAAGCAAAGCCTTTTGGGTCACACTATCAGTATTGGTCGTTACTTGCCCCTGTGCGCTCTCTTTAGCAACGCCTGCTGCACTTACAACCGCTACAGGTGCTTTAACAGAGAAAGGTGTGTTAACTACGCGTGGACATGCTTTAGAAACATTGGCAAAAATCACCCATATCTTTTTTGATAAAACAGGCACGTTAACACACGGTAATATTGTTGTTAGCGATATTCAGCTGTTTTCTGATCAATCAAAACAGCAATGCCAGCAACTTGCCGCAGGCTTAGAAGCAGCATCAGAACATCCAATCGCCAAGGCTTTGATTGAAGATATTGATAATAAAATTAGCTTCCAGCAATCTATCGCAGAATCTGGTAGGGGGATAGAGGGTATTTTTGAAGGCGAAAAATATCGAGTAGGAACGGCAGAGTATGTTGCAGAAATAGCAGGAACAGCTGAGAATGAGTTGCTTACCGAGAATAATCTCAGCTCAGTTTATTTAGTTAAACAATCACAGTGGTTGGCAAAATTTAGCTTGGAAGATGAGTTGCGAGAAGAAGCCTCTCAAGCGATTAAAGACTTACAAGCAATGGGCATTAAAGTGACCTTGTTAAGTGGCGACAAGCAAAATGTGGTCGATACAATAGCTAATAAACTAGGTATACAGCAGGCTCTGGGTGAGCTACTGCCAGAGCAAAAACTAAAGCATCTACAGCAAAGTCAAAAAAATAATGAAATCGTAGCGATGATTGGTGATGGTGTAAATGATGCGCCTGTACTAGCAAGTGCTCAAGTCTCCATCGCAATGGGAGGAGGCTCGCAGTTAGCTCAAGTCAGTGCAGATATGGTGCTGTTATCAGAAAATTTATCACTTTTGCCAGAAGCCATTCAGACCGCCAAAGACATGCAAAGTGTGATTAGACAAAACTTCGCATGGGCTATTTTATACAACCTTTTAGCCATACCCCTTGCTGCTACTGCGATGCTAGCACCGTGGATGGCAGCATTAGGTATGTCGTTTAGCTCTTTGGTGGTGGTATTAAATGCCTTGCGGTTGAAGAATTAAACCTACAGGTTTGTTGTAATCAGAGTTCGTGTAAGTTAGATAATCACCTATGCATACGGTTTAGAGGTTGGGGCGGCTTTCATGTAATGGTATTTAAGGTTGTGTGATTTTTGTGCTATCCAATGCTGCTTTATCTGCGGGCTTTGCTTTGTCGTCATTAAAAACTAATACAAAGCTAACAGGTATAGTGAGAGCTACCGCAGGAAATCCCGAGCCTAAATTTAATTTAGGTGCAGAAATCAAGGCAGGTTTTGTACTGGCAGCAATGAGTTTATCGCCTGTGCGCACAACAGTGACATCAAAGGAGACAGTTTGACGGAGACCATATACTTCTAAAGTAGCATCCGTTTTAATCATTTTTATACCATTGGTCGATAAATCATCTGTAATTTTAGCACTTAGAGTAGCCTTAGAATTTTTCCCAGCTGCAAGCAAGCCTTTATTTAAATATATTTCAGGTAGGGGGATCGTAGTGTTGATGCTGTTTAAGTCTAATGTAACCTTTAAATCTCCAGTATGACTAAGTGATCCTGATAATTTCGGAGAAGGGTGTGTTTTCTTTTTATCACTTTTTTCTGTAGAGAAAATAGAGAGTTTAGAGCTACTCGCATCTAGAGTCATATCGGCAAAGCAGCTTGTGCTGAGTATTAGTAGTACAGTCCCAAAAAGGGCGTATATAATATTATGGGAATGTAGCATGATTTAGTTATCCGTTTATTCTAAAAATAAGTAGAGATCGAAAATTTTGGCTTGGGTGTATCAATAAAAATTAGACATGTTCTAGCTGAATTTCGTCTTCTGTCAGCTCTCGCCACTGACCCTCTTTTAGTGTTGAATCTAAAATAATATTACCAATTTGTTGGCGATGTAGTTCGGTGACATGGTTCCCCACGACGGCAAGCATACGTTTTACTTGATGATATTTACCCTCGTGAAGTGTTAGAAGAATGACTTTATTATCAATTTTTTCCACTTTTGCGGGGAGGGTAGCTTTGTCTTCGCCCTTTAGTTGTACGCCCGTTTCTAACTGTTTTATGGCATCATCGCTAATATCATCATCAAGCGAGACATGATAAACTTTCGCCTGTTTGTGTTTAGGAGAAGTGATGCGGTGCGACCATTGACCATCATCAGTAATCAACACCAAGCCTGTGGTATCAATATCCAAGCGTCCTGCGATGTGTAGGCTATGAAGGTTGGAGATCATCAATAAACCCAACACTGTTTGATGCTCCCCATCTTTTGTTGCACAAATTACGTCTTTTGGTTTGTGCAGCATAATGTAACGCTTTTTAGCCTCATTGATATTAATCCCCATATACTGCACCTGATCATTAGGAAGGACTTTGTAGGCTGCTTGCTTAGTAACAACACCATTAACCGTGATACTTCCTTTACGAATGATTTTCCCCGTCTGAGAACGAGAGAATGCTGTGGAGTTACTGATTAGTTTATCTAAACGCATAGTATGAAGTGGTTTTAATTAGAAAAATATTAATGCCTATTGTAGACCGTACACACAGCAAACTCATCTATGTTTTATGCTGGATAATATTACTAATATGTTTAATCAGAAATAATATGAAATATATTTAAAAAGCGCTTGTGTGATTAGGATTTTTCTATATAATCTCGCGCTCAGTTGGGCCGTTAGCTCAGTCGGTAGAGCAGTTGACTTTTAATCAATTGGTCGAGCGTTCGAATCGCTCACGGCCCACCATTTTTATTCTATATATTAAAAGCTTACGTGATTTTCACGTAGGCTTTTTTTATGCCTGTATAGTTAGGGTTACGCGGGGGCTACGCTAAAATTAATAAAAAGGGTCGTTTTATAGTAAAAAACAGCCTGAATAATTAAAGATTTCCAGCTTTAAACCTCTTCTTTGTTGGTTTTCACTATTCTATAAATACTGGCTATTCCTATTTCTAGTTTTTCAGCCACTTCTTTTTTACTAAGACCTTCACCAAGTAATGATAGTAC
>DQSN01000031.1 GCA_015663245.1 Leucothrix mucor | reverse complement strand
GTTACACTCATTAATCCAATCGCAATGGAAGACGGTTTACGTTTCGCCATTCGTGAAGGTGGTCGCACAGTTGGTGCGGGTGTTGTTGCAAAAGTTGTTGAGTAAATAAGCTTTTAATATGCATCACTATTAAGGAGCAGGAGGGTTGATAGCCCCCTGTTCTTTTGTTGTTTCAGAAAGTATTTAAAAAATAAATATAGGCCAGTAGCTCCAATTGGTAGAGCGGCGGTTTCCAAAACCGCATGTTGGGGGTTCGAGTCCCTCCTGGCCTGCCATATTCTGAATATATCTTGTTAGTTAAGGTTGGTTTTGACCTATTCGGGGAAAAAATTACACATGTCAACTAAGGCAGAAAGTACAAGTTCCGTGCTAGATACTGTAAAGCTAATAATAGCTTTGGCTTTATTGATCGGCTCGGTTGTGGGTTTTTATTATTTCGAAGAAGAGTCATTGTTGTACCGTGTTTTAGGTATGCTAGCTGTTATTGGCGTAGGTATATGGGTAGCTCTTAGTTCCTCGAAAGGTAAGGGGTTGCTGGGGTTTATGTCGGGTGCTAGAACTGAAGTTCGTAAAATGGTTTGGCCGACTCGAGTCGAGACGATGCAGACAACGTTGATGGTAGTTATTATCGTTATACTGTTGTCAATTTTTCTATGGATTGTAGATATGTTGCTTGGCTGGGGCGTTAAGGTGTTGCTAGCAACTGGAGGTGGTTAGATGTCAATGCACTGGTATGTAGTACATGCATATTCTAATTACGAAATGCGGGTTAAAGCTGCTCTGGAAGAGCGTATTGAGCGCATGGAATTGCAGGAATTTTTTGGTTCTATCATGATCCCTACAGAAGAAGTAGTGGAGATGCGTGATGGAGAAAAGAAAAAAAGTACTCGGAAGTTTTTCCCTGGTTATGTGTTGGTCGAGATGGAAATGAATGATGAGTCTTGGCAGTTGGTTAAGAATACTCAACGAGTTCTGGGGTTCATTGGTGGTAAAAGTGATAGTCCTGCACCAATTACAGATAAAGAAGTAGCTGCGATCATGGGTCGTATGGAAGAGGGTGTGGATGCTCCTCGCCCTAAAGTGTTATTTGATGTGGGTGAGGTGGTTCGTGTTAAAGACGGTCCGTTTGTTGATTTTAATGGTGTGGTTGAAGAGGTTAATTACGAAAAAAGCAAGCTGCTAGTAGCTGTGCAAATTTTCGGACGCTCAACACCTGTTGAATTAGAGTTTTTTCAGGTTGAGAAGTTGTAAAAGCTTCTTGATAGATTGTATATCATCTAGTTTTGGGGAGTCGATAAGACGATTGCACCCATGGAGTATAGATAATGGCTAAAAAAGTAGAATCCTATATAAAGCTGCAAGTGCCTGCGGGTTCAGCAAACCCAAGTCCGCCTGTGGGGCCTGCCTTAGGTCAGCATGGTGTGAATATCATGGAGTTTTGTAAAGCATTTAATGCGGCTACACAAAGTGTAGAGCAGGGGATGCCTATTCCAGTAGTCATTACTGTTTATAATGATCGTAGTTTTACTTTCGTAACAAAGACGCCTCCAGCGGCTATATTGTTGAGAAAAGCGGCGGGCATCCAGAAAGGTAGTGGGGAGCCTAATACTAAGAAAGTAGGGACGGTTACTCGTGCTCAGTTGGAAGAAATTGCAACAATAAAGGATCCTGATCTAACTGCGGCAGATATGGATGCGGCAGTACGTACAATCGCGGGCACTGCTCGTAGTATGGGATTAGATACAGAGGGTGTTGAGTAATGGCCAAGTTAAGTAAGCGTCAAAAAGAATTTAGTGAAAGAGTTGATCCTGATAAGTTGTATCTAATTAATGATGCCTTTTCTCTTTTGAAAGACCTTCCTGGTGCAAAGTTTGTTGAAGGTGTTGATGTTAGTGTGAATTTAGGTGTTGATCCTCGTAAGTCTGATCAAGTAGTGCGCGGTTCTACTGTATTGCCAAACGGTACTGGTAAAACGGTTCGTGTGGCGGTATTTACTCAGGGTGATAATGTTGAAGCTGCAAAAGCAGCGGGTGCAGATATTGTTGGCTTGGAAGATTTGGCTGATGAAGTCAAAAAAGGCAATATGGACTTTGATATTGTTATTGCAAGTCCAGACGCAATGCGAGTAGTTGGTCAATTAGGTCAAATATTAGGTCCTCGTGGTTTAATGCCAAATCCAAAGGTTGGTACTGTTTCTCCCGATGTGGCAGGCGCAGTAAGAAATGCTAAGGGCGGGCAAGTTAGATACCGTACAGACAAGGCAGGTGTTATTCATTGTCGTATTGGTAGTGATGAGTTTGAAGTGGATGCGTTAACTGAAAACTTGAATACACTGCTTACTGCTTTGGTGAAAGGCAAGCCAGCTTCAGCAAAAGGTGTTTACTTAAAGAAAATTACTATTTCAACAACAATGGGGCCTGGTTTATCGATAGATCAGGCTAGTCTTTCTTTGTAAAGATTGGTTTGTTGGAAAATAGTTGCTTCAATTTTAATTGGAGTAACTAGGCAGAATATAGCGTTAATTTATTAGTGCTGTAATGAAGATATACATTACTTGTATGTCGTCAAAGACCGTAGGTGCTCTGATCTTTGGGGTTTAAATTTTTATTAGGCCTGCGTAGGCGACGAAACCAAGTCAGTTATGATTTGGTAGCGTCGTTATTTTTGCACTTGATATGCTTCTTAGGAGTAGTTGATAGTGTTTGATTAACGGTGGTTTTTGCTACCGAATTAAAGAGGTAGATGCTGTGGCGTTAACTTTAGCAGACAAGAAAAAGATTGTCTCTGATGTCGCTGCCGTAGCTGCAGATGCTCATTCCGCGGTTGCTGCTGAGTACCGTGGATTAACTGTAGATGAAATGACTGAGCTACGTGTGAAAGCACGTGAAACAGGTGTTTATCTACGAGTAGTAAAAAATAATTTAGCAAAGATTGCTGTTGCTGATACAGATTTTTCCTGTATGAGTGATGGCTTTGTTGGACCTTTGGTGTTGGCTTTCTCAATGGAAGATCCAGGATCAGCGGCTCGTTTGCTAAAAGATTTTGCTAAAGAGCATGACAAGTTGGAAGTAACCATGCTCTCCGTTGGTGGAGAGTTGCTTGCTGCTTCAGATATAGATCGTCTGGCTAAATTGCCTACACGTGATCAAGCTCTAGCTATATTGGCTGGAACATTGAGAGCACCAGTAGAGAAGCTAGTTCGTACTATGAATGAAGTTCCAGGAAAGCTTGTTCGTACTGTTGCTGCTGTACGTGATCAAAAAGAGGCTGCATAGTCTTAATTTTTGTTTTATTTATGAAAACTTTGCTTGGTGTTGTAAGCCAAGTTGAAATTAAACTGATTTAGGTTTTAGGAGAATACAATGGCTATTTCTAAAGATGAAATTCTAGAAGCGATTGCTGAAATGAGTGTGATGGAGGTTGTTGAACTAATCTCTGACATGGAAGAGAAATTTGGCGTTTCTGCAGCTGCTGCTGTAGCTGCAGCACCCGCTGGTGGTGAAGCTGCTGGTGAAGTTGCTGCTGAGAAAGACGAGTTTGACGTAGTAATGACAAACTTCGGCGAGAAGAAAATTGCTGTGATCAAAGTTGTTCGTGGTATTACGGGTCTTGGTCTGAAAGAAGCTAAAGCAATGACCGAAGGTGTTCCTTCTGTTATTAAAGAAGCTGCTACTAAAGATGAGGCTGCTGACGTTCAGAAGCAATTGGAAGAAGCTGGCGCTACTGTCGAGTTGAAGTAATACGTGCTGCTATTAGAAGTTTTAACTTTCTAAGCTTGAGGCTGACAGTGTTTTTACTGTCGGCCTTTTGTCGCTTAATTATTTTAGATATTAAAGTGGTTAGCTGTTAGAGAGTTGCTGCTTAAAATGATTTGCTTTTGTAGCGCATCATTTTAAGCAGTTGCTCCCTTGCGGGATATAATCAAATTATCCCCTATTATTTAAAGGATTTCTCTAGTTTTTGACTAGTGGTTACCCTTTGGAAATAAAATACCGTTGTTTAGACGAGGAAACACGATGGCTCTTTCTTTTACTGATAAGAAGCGTATCCGTAAGGATTTTGGTAAACGTCCACAAGCGTTAGATATACCTAACTTGTTGGAAATTCAGTTGGCATCATTTCGTCAATATTTGCAAACAAATATTCCTCTAGAAGAGCGTAAAAGTAAAGGTCTTCACGCTGCTTTCAATTCGGTTTTTCCGATTGTAAGTTATTCTGGTTTCGTTCAGTTGGAATATGTTGACTATAATATTGCGCCGCCTGTTTTTGATGTTAGAGAATGCCAGTTACGTGGCTTAACCTATGCGGCATCTTTGCGCGCTACTCTTCGTTTGGTTATCTATGATAAAGATGCACCTAAGAAGACTAAAGTTGTTAAAGATATTAAAGAACAGGATGTTTATCTCGGTGAAATGCCGTTGATGACAGAAAGAGGTTCTTTCGTTATTAATGGAACAGAGCGAGTTATTGTCTCGCAGTTGCATCGTTCTCCAGGTGTTTTCTTTGATCATGATAAAGGCAAATCCAATACTGTAGGTAAGTTATTACACAATGCTCGTGTAATTCCTTATCGTGGCTCTTGGTTAGATTTTGAATTTGACGCTAAAGATGGTGTTTTTGTTCGTATAGATCGCCGCAGGAAGCTGCCTGCTACAATTCTATTGCGTGCTTTGGGTATGAATACAGAAGAAATTATTGAGTTCTTCTTTGATACGATAGCCGTGAGTTTGAGTGATGCCGAAGTGAAGATGGCTTTGGATCCTCAGCGTTTGCGTGGTGAGTTAGCATCTTTTGATATAGAAGTCGATGGTAAAGTGCTTGTAGAGGCAGGTCGGCGCATTACTGCAAAGCATGTGCGCTTGCTTACGAAAGCAGAAGTAACCAGCCTTACTGTGCCAGAAGAGTATATGTATGAAAAAGTTATCGCTAGCAATATTGTTGATAAATCAACGGGTGAGCTACTAGCTGCTGCAAATACTGAGTTAACAGAGGAGCTGTTGGAGCATTTGCGTAGTAATGGTATTACTGATTTTGATGTTATTTATACGAATGAGCTGGATTGTGGTGCCTTTATTTCGCGCACATTAACGCTTGATTCAACAGAAACTCCATTGGAAGCGCAGGTCGAGATATATCGCATGATGCGCCCTGGTGAGCCGCCTACAAAAGAGTCTGCAGAGAATCTGTTTCATAATTTATTCTTTGCAGAAGAGCGTTATGACTTGTCGGCTGTGGGTCGCATGAAATTCAATCGTCGTCTTGAGTATTCATCAGAGACAGGTCCTGCGATTTTATTTGATTTGGAATACTTGAGTAAACGAACGGATGCCGCCTCAAAGGCATTGGTTGTTAAGTTTGGTGATCAATACAAGGCATTAAAAGAAGAAGGTAAGGCCTCGTCAGATATTGTTAATGTATTAAAAACATTGGTTGAAATTCGTAATGGTAACGGTGTGGTAGATGATATTGATCATCTCGGTAATCGTCGAGTGCGAAGTGTTGGTGAAATGGCGGAAAATGCTTTCCGTATCGGTTTAGTGCGTGTTGAGCGTGCGGTGAAAGAGCGTTTAACGGTTGCGGAAAGTGAAGGTCTAATGCCGCAGGATATGGTGAATGCCAAGCCAGTGTCTGCAGCGGTAAAAGAATTTTTTGGTTCAAGTCAGCTGTCTCAATTTATGGATCAAAACAATCCGTTGTCAGAAGTTACGCATAAGCGCCGTATATCTGCTTTGGGCCCTGGTGGTCTAACACGAGAGCGTGCGGGTTTCGAGGTGCGAGACGTACATCCAACACATTATGGTCGTGTTTGTCCTATAGAAACACCCGAGGGACCAAACATTGGCTTGATTAACTCATTGGCTGTTTTTGCAAAAACTAATGATTATGGTTTCTTGGAGACGCCTTATAGAAAGGTTGTTGATAGTGTGGCGACAGATGAGATCCATTACTTATCAGCGATAGAAGAGTCACGTTATATCATTGCGCAAGCTAGTGCGAACTTGGATGAAAACGGGAAGCTGACGGATGAGTTGGTATCTGCTCGTGAATTAAATGAGTTTATGGTTGCTAGTCCCGATAAAGTTCAATATATGGACGTTTCACCTAAGCAGATAGTTTCGGTAGCGGCATCATTGATACCTTTCTTAGAGCATGATGATGCAAACCGTGCTTTGATGGGGTCAAACATGCAGCGTCAAGCGGTTCCTTGTTTGCGTGCAGATGCCCCTTTATCTGGGACGGGCATGGAGCGCATCGTTGCGGTTGATTCTGGTACTGCGGTTTCTGCAAGGCGTGGTGGAGTTATTGACTCTGTTGATGCTAGTCGTATTGTTGTGCGAGTTAATGATGATGAGGCTCAGGAGGGTGGTGTTGATATATACAACCTACTGAAATATGCGCGCTCAAATCAAAATACCTGCATGAATCAGCGTCCTATTGTTAAAATTGGCGATGTTATTGCTAGAGGCGATGTGTTGGCGGATGGTTCTTCAACAGATTTGGGCGATCTTGCGCTAGGGCAGAATATGAAGATAGCTTTCATGCCTTGGAATGGGTACAACTATGAGGATTCAATTCTTATTTCTGAACGTGTTGTTGATGAAGATAGGTTTACTTCTATACATATCGAGGAAGTAACTTGTTTGGCGCGTGATACTAAGCTTGGTATTGAAGAAATAACGGCTGATATTCCTAATGTTAGTGAAAGTTTGTTGGCAAAACTTGATGATGCGGGAATTATTCAGGTGGGAGCTGCTGTTAAGCCAGGTGATATATTGGTGGGCAAGGTAACTCCAAAAGGCGAAACGCAACTTACACCAGAAGAAAAGCTTCTACGTGCGATCTTTGGTGAGAAGGCGTCAGATGTTAAGGATACGTCTGCGCGCGTTAAGTCTAGTACTTTTGGTACCGTTATTGATGTTCGTGTTATTACACGAGATGGTGTTGAGAAGGATTCGCGTGCTTTAGCTATCGAAGAACAGCAATTAGCAAGTGTGCGTAATGACTTGCGTGATGAATTGCGCTTATTTGAAAAAGATGTTTTTGAACGTGCTGAGAAGGCAATTTTAAATAAAGTAGTTGATGGTGGTCCGTCAGGTATTAAGCCAGGTGGGAAAGTAACTAAATCTTATCTTGAAGAGTTGGATCGTAAAGACTGGTTTGATCTTCGTATGCGTAATGACGAGGTAAATGCCCAGCTTGAAGCACTAAGTGTTTCTTTGAAAGATAAGAAAGCCTATTACGAAGACTATTTGCAGAAGCAAAAAGATAAGATTATCTCAGGTGGTGATTTGGCACCTGGTGTGCTCAAAATGATCAAAGTTTTTGTTGCAGTTAAACGCCGTATGCAACCTGGTGATAAAATGGCTGGTCGTCATGGTAACAAGGGTGTTGTTTCTCGCATTGTTCCTGTGGAAGATATGCCGTACACCGTTGATGGCGAATCGGTTGATATTGTGCTTAATCCATTGGGTGTTCCTTCTCGAATGAATGTAGGGCAAGTACTTGAGACTCATTTAGGTTGGGCTGCAAAAGGTTTGGGTGAAAAGATCGGGCGCATGGTTGATGCCAAAGTTAAAATTGATGAGTTGCGTCGCTTTATTACTGAGATATATAGCACGGGTGGAAATCCTGAGCAGGGTGATCTTAGTGAGATGACCGATGATGAAATTGTCAATATGGCAGGCAATTTACGCCGTGGTGTGCCAATGGCGACGCAGGTTTTTGATGGAGCCTCCGAGTCAGAAATCAGAGCCATGTTAAGACTGGCTGATTTACCAGAGTCAGGGCAGATACAGTTATATGATGGTCTTACAGGTGATGCTTTTGAACGTGAGATAACTGTAGGTTATATGCATATGCTGAAACTGAATCATTTGGTTGATGATAAAATGCATGCGCGCTCTACAGGGCCATACAGTCTAGTGACGCAGCAGCCATTGGGTGGTAAAGCAATGTTTGGTGGTCAGCGTTTCGGAGAAATGGAGGTGTGGGCGCTAGAAGCATATGGTGCGGCTTACGTTCTTCAAGAAATGTTAACGGTCAAGTCGGATGATGTTGTTGGTCGTAATCGTATGTATAAGAACATTGTTGATGGAAACCATCAGATGGAAGCGGGCATGCCAGAATCATTCAATGTATTGATGAAAGAAATCCGTTCACTTTGTATTAATATCGAGCTTGAGAGAGATTGAGTTAGGTTGTAGATAAGCAATCAAGTTAGTGTTTGAGGGTTGTTGAACCCTCATTCATCGATAAGCGAAAAAGTTAAAGGCAATAGCATGAAAGACTTATTAAATATCTTTAAGCAACAAACAGAAGTAGAAGAGTTTGATGCAATCCGTATTGGTTTGGCATCACCAGAAGTCATTCGATCATGGTCTTATGGCGAGGTAAAGAAACCTGAAACAATTAACTACCGTACTTTTAAGCCAGAGCGCGATGGCTTGTTTTGTGCGAAAGTGTTCGGTCCAGTTAAAGACTATGAGTGCTTGTGTGGAAAATATAAGCGTTTAAAGCATCGTGGTGTTGTATGTGAAAAGTGTGGTGTTGAAGTAACGCAAACTAAAGTGCGTCGTGATCGCATGGCGCATATCGACTTGGCTTGTCCAGTTGCCCATATTTGGTTTTTGAAATCACTACCATCAAGAATTGGCTTATTCTTAGATATGACGTTGCGTGATATTGAGCGTGTGTTGTATTTTGAAGCATTTGTTGTTGTTGAGCCAGGAATGACGACGTTAGAGCGTGGCGCTCTATTGACGGATGAGGGCTACTTAGAAGCTATTGAAGAGTTTGGTGATGAGTTTGATGCAGGTATGGGGGCAGAAGCGGTTGTGCAAATGTTGCGCACTGTTGATCTTCAAGATGCTTTAGTAGCCTTGCGTGAAGAAGCAAATAGTACAAACTCTGAGACTAAGTTGAAGCGTATTGGTAAACGCATGAAGTTAATGGAAGCATTTATTACCTCGGGCAATAAGCCTGAGTGGATGATTTTGACCATTTTGCCCGTATTGCCACCTGATTTGCGTCCTCTTGTGCCTCTGGATGGTGGTCGTTTTGCAACTTCTGATTTGAATGATTTATACCGCCGCGTTATTAATCGTAATAACCGTTTGCGTCGCCTGTTGGATTTAAATGCTCCAGATATTATAGTGCGTAATGAAAAGCGTATGTTGCAGGAATCTGTAGATGCCTTATTGGATAATGGTCGGCGTGGTAGAGCAATAACAGGCTCAAATAGACGCCCGTTGAAATCACTTGCTGACATGATTAAAGGTAAGCAGGGGCGCTTTAGGCAAAACCTTCTCGGTAAGCGTGTTGATTACTCTGGTCGTTCGGTTATCGTGGTAGGACCTACTCTAAGGTTGCATCAGTGTGGTTTGCCTAAAAAGATGGCTTTAGAGCTGTTTAAGCCATTTGTCTTCGGGAAGCTTCAGCGCTTAGGTCTGGCAACTACGATCAAGGCAGCAAAGAAGCTGGTAGAGCGTGAAACAGCGGAAGTTTGGGATATTCTTGCGGATATTGTCCATGAGCATCCTATCATGTTGAACCGTGCGCCAACTTTGCATCGCTTAGGGGTTCAGGCATTTGAGCCTGTACTGATTGAAGGAAAGGCGATTCAGTTGCATCCATTGGTTTGTACAGCGTTCAATGCTGACTTCGATGGTGACCAGATGGCTGTTCATGTTCCTTTGTCACTGGAAGCGCAAACAGAAGCACGTGTACTTATGATGGCGACAAATAATATTTTGTCCCCAGCAAATGGTGAGCCAATTATTGTACCATCTCAAGATATAGTTCTTGGTTTGTACTATATGACGCGTGAAAGCGTAAATGCAAAAGGCGAAGGTATGATCTTTGCTGACCCTGCAGAGGCGCAGCGTGCCTACGAGACAGGGCAAGTATCACTGCAAGCTAAAGTACAAGTAAGAATTAAAGAGAGTCACTTTGATGATAATGGTGATCTGGTAGAAACTGAGAGTCGTGTTGATACAACCGTCGGGCGTTCAATTTTAACCTCTATCTTGCCAAAAGGTATGCCATTTTCATTGGTGAATCTTGTGTTGAAGAAAAAAGCAATATCTAACTTGGTTAATGAGGTTTATCGAAATGTAGGTCTTAAAGAAACCGTTATGTTTGCAGATCACTTGATGTATACGGGTTATCACTACGCAACACGTTCAGGTATTTCCTTTTGTGCGCAAGATATGGTGATTCCAGAAGAGAAAGCTGTAATTGTTCAGCGCGCAGAGGATGATGTAAGAGAGATTCAAGATCAGTATGCGTCAGGCTTGGTCACACAAGGTGAGCGTTATAATAAGGTTGTTGATATTTGGGCGAGAACCAATGATCAAGTAGCTAAGGCTATGATGGATGGTTTGGGTAGTGAGGAAGTTGTCAACGCAGAGGGGGAGACGGTCACGCAAGATTCTTTCAACTCTATATATATGATGGCCGACTCTGGAGCTCGTGGTTCCCCAGCTCAAATACGTCAGTTGGCAGGTATGCGTGGATTAATGGCAAAGCCAGACGGGTCAATTATCGAAACGCCAATTATCTCTAATTTTAGAGAAGGTTTGAGTGTACTTCAGTACTTTATTTCGACTCACGGTGCACGTAAAGGTTTGGCTGATACAGCGTTGAAAACGGCAAACTCGGGGTACTTAACGCGTCGCCTGGTGGATGTTGCTCAGGACATGGTTGTTCTTATGGATGACTGTGGAACTGATAAAGGTCTATTTATGCGCCCTATCATTGAGGGTGGTGATGTTGTAGAGCCTCTAGGCGAACGTGTATTAGGGCGTGTGACAGCGGTTGATGTCTTAAATCTAAATGAAGAGGTTGTCATTCCCGCAAAAACATTGATGGATGAAGATTGGGTTTCTCAGCTTGATGAGCTTGGTGTTGATGAGATTCTTGTGCGTTCTGCTGTAACATGTGAGGCAGATCACGGTGTTTGTGCTCACTGTTATGGTCGTGACTTGGGTCGCGGACATCTGGTGAATGTTGGTGAGGCAGCGGGTGTAATTGCGGCTCAATCTATTGGAGAGCCTGGTACTCAGTTAACAATGCGTACTTTTCATATCGGTGGGGCAGCGAGTAGAACGGCGGCGGCAAGTAATATTGTAGTTAAGTCAGCGGGTATTGTTCGCATGGTCAATATCAAGACCGTAGTGAATAAAGATAATAACCTCGTGGCGGTTTCTCGTTCTGGTGAGCTTGCTGTTGTTGATGGGCAAGGTCGGGTTAGAGAAAAATATAAAATACCTTATGGTGCTGTAATCCTTGCGGCTGACGGCGACGCTATTGAGCCAGGGTTTGAAGCTGCAACATGGGATCCTCATACGCATCCAATTATTTCAGAAGTTGCAGGAACAATTGACTTTGTCGATTTTGTTGAAGGCGGAACGATTCAAAAAGAGATAGATGATGTAACAGGCTTGAGTTCGACTGTTGTGTTAGATCCAACTGCAAGACCTGCGAATGTAAAAGACTTGCATCCTGTGATGCGTGTATTGGATGATAATGGCGACAGCATTTTCTTTGAAAATACCAGTATCCCTGTTCAGTACCCTCTTGCTGGAGGAGCTATCATTGGTCTAACCAATGGCGTGCGTGTAGATGTCGGAGATGTTATGGCGCGTTTGCCGCAGGAATCATCGAAGACGCGTGATATAACAGGTGGTCTTCCTCGTGTTGCGGATTTATTTGAAGCTAGAAAGCCAAAAATGCCTGCAATTCTTGCTAATATTTCTGGGACTTTTTCGTGGGGTAAGGAAACCAAAGGTAAAAAACGCATGATGATTACTCCAGATCATGGGGATCATTATGAAATGCTCGTACCAAAGTGGCGTGCATTTGATGTGTTTGAGGGTGAGCGTGTAGAAAAGGGTGAAATGATTGCTGATGGTGAGCCAAGCCCGCATGATATTTTACGTTTGCTTGGTCCTTCTGTGTTGGCAGAATATTTAGTTAAAGAAATACAGGAAGTTTATCGTCTTCAAGGTGTAAAGATTAATGATAAGCATGTTGAAGTGATTGCTAAGCAGATGATGCGTAAAGCATTGGTTACTGCTTCTGGTGATAGTGAGCTGTTGAAAGGTGAGCAGTTGGACTATACGGCAGTTGTAGAGATAAATGCTAAATTGCAAGCAGAAGGTAAGCTACCTGCTCAGTTTGATCGTTTGTTGTTAGGTATTACTAAAGCTTCATTGGTGACAGATTCCTTTATTTCAGCGGCTTCTTTCCAAGAGACAACGCGTGTCTTGACTGAGGCAGCTGTAAAAGGTGCGCGAGATGATCTGCGTGGTTTGAAAGAGAATGTAATAGTGGGGCGTCTTGTTCCTGCGGGAACAGGTTTGGCGCACCACCGAGAGCGTCAGCGTAAGAAGCAAGCTTTAATGCTTGATAAGATGCCGTTGATTGCTCCTGTATCTACTGTTACTGAGAGTGCTTCGGACTCTAGTTCGGAAGTAGAGTCAGCGAAGTAACATATAGTTCTTACCTGAGATCAACGTTTGGGGTTGTTAGGTAGTAATTCTAGTAACTTAGGAAATAGTTTTGTTGGAGAAGAGATATATATCTTCACAAGTGCTTTAATAAAAATGGTTGTTTCAATTATTTTTATCTGTTATTTGCTTTGTATAAGGGGCTCTAGCTAATAGTGATGTGAAAATTGAAATCCTACCTTGACAGAAGCTTGGTAGGATATTAGAATTTCGCGCCTTCAATAGGTGTGGTAATTCGTGTTTATTGTGTTTTGAGGCTCTCTTGCTGCGAGGTGGAGGGTCTTATTTATTAGGAGAATTTTAGATGGCTACGATTAACCAGCTAGTACGCAAGCCGCGTAAAAAGAAGCGGGAAAAAAGTAATGTTCCTGCATTAGAGGCGTGTCCTCAAAAACGTGGCGTTTGTACTCGTGTATATACAACGACACCTAAAAAGCCTAACTCTGCGATGAGAAAGGTAGCTCGTGTACGTTTGACTAATGGTTTTGAAGTAACTAGTTATATTGGTGGTGAAGGTCATAACTTGCAGGAACACTCGGTTGTATTGATTCGTGGTGGTCGTGTTAAAGATTTGCCTGGTGTTCGTTATCATGTTGTTCGCGGAAGCTTGGATACACAAGGTGTTCAAGATCGCAGGCAAGGTCGCTCCAAATATGGTACTAAGCGCCCTAAAGGATAAAAATTACCCGCTGGGTGGTTTTAGTAAAGTTATTTAAATTAGTTGTTAATCGTAAGCAGGATAGGTTATGCCTAGAAGAAGAGAAGTCCCGAAACGCATTATTCTCCCAGATCCAAAGTTTGGTAGTGAAATGTTGGCTAAGTTTATTAATACCATCATGAAAGATGGTAAGAAGTCGATTGCTGAAGGTGTTGTTTATGGCGCTTTAGATCAAATCAAAGAAAAAAAAGGCAATGATAGCATGGAAGTGTTAGATGCTGCTTTGGATAACGTGCGTCCTTCGGTCGAGGTTAAGTCTCGTCGTGTGGGTGGGGCTACCTATCAGGTTCCTGTTGAAGTGCGACCTTCTCGTCAGAATGCTTTGGCTATGCGTTGGTTGGTTGAAGCTGCGCGCCGTCGTGGTGAGAAATCAATGGCGTTAAAGCTGGCTGGTGAGTTGATGGATGCATCGGAAAAACGTGGTTCTGCGGTAAAGAAGCGTGAAGATACGCATAGAATGGCAGAAGCAAATAAAGCATTTGCTCATTTCCGCTGGTAATAAGCTTCCCGTATAAAACAAGTAGGCTTATAGAATATGGCGCGTGCAACTCCTCTGCATAGATATCGTAATATTGGCATCATGGCTCATATAGATGCTGGCAAGACGACAACGACCGAGCGTGTGCTTTTTTATACGGGTGTATCTCACAAAATGGGTGAGGTGCATGATGGTGCTGCTACAATGGACTGGATGGATCAGGAGAGGGAGCGTGGTATTACCATAACCTCTGCTGCGACTACTTGTTTTTGGCAGGGAATGTATGGTCAATTTGACCCTTATCGAATTAATATAATTGATACCCCAGGTCATGTTGATTTTACTATTGAGGTTGAGAGATCTCTGCGAGTCTTGGATGGTGCTGTAGCTGTTTTTTGTGCTGTGGGTGGTGTTGAGCCTCAGTCAGAAACAGTTTGGCGGCAGGCTGATAAATATCAGGTTCCTCGTGTTGCTTTTGTAAATAAGATGGATCGTACAGGTGCAGATTTCTTGCGTGTTGTTGATCAGATTGAAACACGTTTGGGGGCTCAGCCAATTCCAGTTCAGTTGCCGATAGGTGCTGAGGAGTCATTTGAAGGGGTTGTTGATCTTGTTCTTATGAAAGCGGTTGGTTGGGATGATGTTGATTTAGGTGTGACGCCTATATTGGGTGATATTCCAGAGGAGATGGTGGCTTCAGTTGCTGAATGGCGCGAGACGCTATTGGAGGCTGTTGCAGAGTCGTCAGAAGATTTGATGGATAAATACCTTGAAGAGGGTGATTTGTCGGAAGAAGATGTAAGGTCAGGGCTAAGAATAAGAGTTCTTGCGGGAGAGTTAATACCTGTTTTTTGTGGGTCTGCCTTTAAGAATAAAGGTGTTCAATCGGTGCTTGATGGGGTTGTTGAGTATTTGCCGTCTCCATTGGATGTGTCTTCTGTGGAAGGCTTGTTTGAGGGTGAGGTGGTTGTGCGTAAAGCTTCGGATGATGAACCCTTTTCTGCTTTGGCATTTAAGGTGGCAACTGATCCGTTTGTGGGTTCGTTAACCTTTTTCAGGGTTTATTCTGGTGTTTTGACGTCAGGAAAAGTCGTCTATAACCCTAGGAAGTCGGCTAGAGAGCGAGTGACACGTTTATTGCAAATGCACTCAAATTCTCGAGAAGAGCTTAAAGAAGTGCGTACGGGTGATATTGTTGCAGCGGTGGGTCTGAAAGATGTTTGGACGGGTGATACGCTTTGTGATTTGAGTAATATAATCACGCTGGAAAAAATGGAATTTCCTGAGCCAGTAATTTCTGTGGCAGTGGAGGCGAAGACGACGGCTGATCAAGATAAGTTGTCGTTAGCATTGGATAAGCTAACTCAAGAAGATCCTACTTTTGTAGTGAGAATTGATGGAGAGACAGGTCAGACGATAATATCTGGAATGGGGGAGTTGCATTTAGATATTATTGTTGATCGTATGAAGAGAGAGTTTGATGTGGGTGCTAATGTAGGTACTCCCCAGGTCTCTTATCGTGAGGGTATAAAAAAATCAGTAAAGACTGAGGGTAAGTTTATTCGTCAGTCTGACAATAATAATCAATATGGTCATGTGTGGGTTGAATTGACTCCGATGGAAGATGGCTTTGGCTATGTTTTCGTTAATGACATTAGTGATAACGTTGTTCCAAATGAATACATTGCAGCAGTTGATAAGGGTATTCAGGAGCAGCTGCAAAGTGGTGTGATTGCGGGCTATCCTGTTCTAGATGTTAAGGCGACTTTGTATGATGGTTCCTATCATGAGGTTGATTCAAATGAGATGGCTTTTAAGGTGGCTGGCTCATTTGCAGTAAGAGAAGGTGTTTTGCAGGCTGACCCAGTCTTGTTGGAGCCTTTAATGGATGTCGAAGTTGTGACTCCTGAGGAAAATATGGGTGATGTTATGGGTGACTTAAATCGTCGTCGTGGCATCGTTCAAGGTATGGATGATTCGCCCGCAGGGAAAGTTATTCGTGCTGAAGTGCCGTTGAGAGAAATGTTTGGTTATGCAACCGACTTGCGCTCTGTTACTCAAGGGCGAGCGAGTTACTCGATGGTATTTTCAAAATATGCTGAGGCGCCTAAAAATATAGCCGATGCAGTAATGAAAAAAGGTGAATAGGCAATGTCCAAAGAAAAGTTTGAACGTAATAAGCCACATGTAAATGTGGGAACAATAGGTCACGTAGATCACGGTAAAACAACGCTAACCGCTGC
>DQSN01000088.1 GCA_015663245.1 Leucothrix mucor | reverse complement strand
CTACTGATTGCTATTGAGCATAAAAACATCTCACTGATTCAAATTCTCCTCAGGCATAGAGCTGATATCAACTTAGCTAACAGCTCAGGACAATCACCGCTCCATGCCGCTGTTCTCTCGCAAAACTTACCCATCGTGCGCTTATTGCTTAATAAAGGTGCAAATGCCAACACCAACTCACGCTATGGAACAACCCCGTTATTAGATGCGCTCGCATGGCGCAGACCACAGATAGCCAGATTACTTATCAATAAAGGGGCGAGAGTAAATGTAGTTAGCAACGCCAGAGAGTCAGCATTAGATGTTGCCAAAAAACGAGGTTTAAGAGCATTAGCACGCTTGATAAAACAGAAGGGTGGTTTGACAGCAGCGCAGTTAGGTGCGAATCCAGAGCATGTTCGAGTGCGTCCGATTCGGTGATTGATTTTACCAAGTTGCGCTAATGGTACTAAATATTTGAGTAGATAGTAGGGGTAGTGGAGCTGTGCGTAACCGACCATGAATCTAACACGGTTTTGGTCGGTTGCATAAACTCCATCATCCTATTTAATAAATTTTTGCTGTTAATCATATTCTGAGTCCTTCCACTGCCGAATAGCTGCAAATACAGCGGCTGAGTCATTCAATGTCTTCCCTGCAAAGTGTTCTGCTTTTTCAATGACTGTGGGTTCGTGGCAGCGTAAAAAGGGGTTGGTTTTTAACTCATCTCCAAGCAAGGAGGGTACGGTGGGTGTGTCGTTATCAATTAAATTCCAGCAGTTTTGTTCTCTTGTCTGTAAGTCTTGATTGTCTTTTTCTACCCATTTAGCAAAACCTATATTGTCTAGCGTGTATTCGTGGGCACAATATATTTTTGTATCAGCAGGTAGTTTGGCGAGCTTTTGTAATGATTGGTGCAGATCCTTTAAAGTACCGTCAAATACTCGTCCGCAACCGCTGGCAAATAATGTATCGCCACAAAATAGGTTTTGTTGATCGTAATAGGCGATATGCCCTGCGGTGTGACCTGGGACATCTATGACTTCTAACCTACTGTTGATTTTTTCTAGGGTAATAGCATCACCTTCTTCTATAGCATGAGTACGATGGGGGATATTTTCATTTTTTGGGCCATATATGGGAAGGTCGGGATATTGTTGTAATAAAGCAGAAATACCCCCAACATGATCACTATGATGATGGGTGATTAGAATGGCAACGGGTTCTATCTTATTACTTTTTAGTGCGTCTAATACGGGGTCTGCATCACCAGGATCTACGATGGCTGCGTATTTTTGTTTGTCATCACAAAGTAGCCAAATGTAGTTGTCGGAGAAGGCGGGGATGGTTAGGACTGTTGGCATGGCTGTTGGCTCTGTGGGTTTGTTGGCAATCACTCATGCCCTTCTGCACGTTGGTACATCTTAATATTCTTTCTTAATTGGTAGTGAGCTGAAGGGCAGCTAAATACGGTAACGTCTTATATCATCTGCTAATCTTGTATCATTAAATAATACCTTACCACAGAGACTCCAGCGATATGTTACAGAAACCTTATGATTATTTGATTTTTATAGGTCGCTTTCAGCCATTTCATCTGGGTCATCAGGCGGTTGTGAAAACAGCGTTAGATCAGTCTGAGAGGGTGATTATTTTGCTAGGGTCGAGTTATCAACCAAGCTCTGTGCGCAATCCTTGGTCTTTTGTGGAGCGAGAGCAGTTTATTCAGCAGTCTTTTTTAGATGAGGAGCTTGAGCATATTATTACTGCGCCTTTACGTGATCTTTATAATGATGCTAACTGGGTCAAGCAGGTTGAGGGTGTTGTTGCTGGTATTGTGCAGGGCTATTCCGTAGGGAATAGTCTTGCACCACGTATAGGCTTAATCGGGCATAGTAAAGATCATAGTTCGTATTATTTGTCGTTATTTCCTCAATGGGGAGCGGTTGATGTGACTTCTTTTGAGCATCTTTCTGCAACGCCATTGCGGGATTATTATTTTTCTCAAGCCGCAGTTCCTGATGGTTTGTCTGATTCGCTTGTAAATACTCTGCAAGAGTATTTACAAGCTCCTGCCTATGCGTATTTAAAGGCTGAGTATGAGTTTCTCCAACGGTATAAGAAGTCGTGGCAGCGAGCGCCATATCCGCCTATTTTTGTAACCGTTGATGCCTTGGTGGTGCAGGGTAAATATATTTTATTGATCGAGCGTGAAGGTCATCCAGGTAAAGGCTTGTGGGCATTGCCTGGTGGTTTTGTCGAAACCTATGAGCGACTAGAAGATGCGGTTATTCGAGAGCTAAATGAAGAAACGCAGATAAAAATATCTAAGGGTACTTTGCAGCAAAGTATCTGTGATAAGGCTGTGTTTGATAGCCCCTATCGATCCGCGCGTGGTCGTACTATCTCTCATGCTTATTTGTTTGTGTTGGCAGATGATGAAGGGTTAGCTGAAGTGATTGGTTCTGATGATGCCAAGTGCGCATTTTGGTTGGCGATTGCTGATATAGACTCTGAAAAAATGTTTGAAGATCATGCGCATATTATTCAAACAGTTCTTAGTAGAAATTCTCTTAATTAACCGAAGCCCTAAAGCCAGAAATCATCCATTTTCCTGATATTTGTTGATAGCACAGTTGCTTTGATTTCAAAGGCAGAAAATATTTGGCGGCGACAAACCCATGTTGTCCTTTTAAAGTTTGCACTTCCACCCATTTCAGACCATTTTTAATGCTTATATTCGGTGATACTTGTTTTGCTGCGCTATGGCTTATGTGAGTCACAATGGCTGCTTTTGTACTTGCTTGTTTGCGTAAGCGGACATTTTTTCCATTGATATATCCCCAGCCTTTGCTGGTTGTTTGGTCTTGTTTATCGCCATTAAATACAAAGTTTGCGGGGCCACAAACGCTGCCATTTATTTGTTGATAATATTTTGCATCAATAATATTTGTTAGATCTTTCCAGGGCTGTTTGCTTAAGCTCGTAACGATGTTCTCAAACTGCTCTGCTATTGGTGATCCTTCTTGGCAAGATAAACCTTGGCAATTGAACTGAGGGCTTAGATTATTTTGCAATCCCTTTATATTTTTATTGTCCGCTTGTTTGCTAATTCTTTTAATAAAGGCAGTAAAGTCTTTATTGGGAGAGAAGGGGTAATCGATAGATATTTTGTTGAGAACCAATTGGCTAAAGGGCGGGCGTTGCCCTGATGGCTCCCTTCGCTGAATAGTATCAGCAGGGATGGTTTGATTTGAAATATTTGTTTGCTGTTGAGCAGTCACTTGTTTGTCATCATCAGAACAAGCACTAAGTAAGACTACTAAACTAATAAAAAAGCCGCGAATCCATGCGGCAGAATGACATCCACTTTCACTCATTCCATTGCCTCTATGCTCGTTGCTTTAAGCCCTACTGGTTTTGCAGCAACATTGTTTTTTAACACATCTCACATTCCTTGTAAGTGGAAAGGAGTATAGGAAGGCTGATTTAAAAAAACATGTTTATACAGATAAAACCCTATAAGCTGGCTTACTAATGGTCGATTGCGAAGCGTCAATGCAAGAAAAAGGGTGAAGGCATATAGTTTCTCGCTTTATTTTGCACGCTACGCTATTTATGAAAAAATTGAAACTAAGTCATTTTATTGGGATTGTTGTTACGCTTATTTTAGTGACTGTGTTAGCAACGAAATATTGGCTAGCAAGTTATTATCCAAGCCAGCCTATTTTTGTTGAGTTGGTGAATGCCACAAAAAAGGTGGTTCCTTCGGTCATTATCGAGTTTGGTAATGATAAGTTACAAGAAAAAATAACCATTGTGCAATTACGCGCAGGGGAGAAGCGTATCATTGCCTTGAATCATCATTCTGGTTTGGGTTTTAATATACTGGTTAATTATGCCGATGGAGAAGTGACGGAGATTTGTGGTGGCAAGTCGGAAGGTTATTGGTTTTATCGTGAGACTATTATTGATACGGGAATTTACACCACTCCTATTCGTTAGGAAATTTAAAAGACTCAGGCAAGATGAAAACCCGTTCTAACTTTTCTTTGTGCTTATCCAAATGTAGATAGCATTGCGGCATGTCGATACTTGGGTAATGAGATAATATTGTATGCTCATGTAATTGTTCTTGGCTGAGAGTTGCTAACCAATCTTTTTTATCAATAGGTATTACTTTGATTTGCGTATTGCTTGATGTGCTCTGATTTCTTAACCAACGTCCAGTTAAATGATTGTTAGCGATACCTTCAGGCATCGTGTTTTTACCTTCAGGATAAAATAATCGTCCTTTTAATATGCACTGGCATTCGTCAACAACGTAGGGAAAATGCTCTGGGTACTTGCTACTTAATTGTGTTTGATGCTGTCTAAGATGCGCTACTTTTTTACCTAATTGATCTGTCACTGTCGTTCCAAACCAACGGTAAGGATCGTTTAAATCATCTGTACCAAGATAAAACTTTACCGCCACTTCTAAGTGAATAAGGTGTGCGCTACGCAGGTCTTTGATAATAAAATCTATTTCGCCTAAGGTTTTTTCGGTAGTAATAAGTTGTTTATTTTGCAGAATAACTTCGTAATTGGGGCTTATCTCCAGCCAAAAAGCGAGTAAAGCTTCAAAGCGTAAGCCTAAGCGTTTCGTTTTTAAATTATCCAAATGCTTAACTAAGGCTTGAGGGTTTTTGTCGAGTTGATACAAGCGCGGCAAGCAGTCTTGATATTCCCTTAAACCATCTTCATAACACCACCAATGCACACCTTCAATCTCGCCTGAAACCAATGGCGGGCTAGCAATAACCCATGCAAGATCTCTTACGCATTGATGTTTAAAGGGAGTTTCAGGAAGATTGTGCATTTTTTTTGATTCACCTGCTATTATTTAGCTTTATATTCTTTATGGACATTCTTTTGATTAAACAACGCCTGCATTATCTTGATGTCACGCGCGGCATCGCGATTGTTTTGATGATAATTTATCATTTTAGCTTCGATCTGGATAACTTTAATTATATCCAAATTGATATGGATAGTGCGCTAGGTTGGCAAACGTTCCGATCAGTTATCGTCACTCTATTTTTGACCACAATGGGAATTAGCCTAGCCCTGACGCATTCAAGCGGCATTTGCTGGTCTTGTATGAAAAAACGCACCTTGTTTTTGGGGGGCGCTTCTCTTCTTGTTAGT
>DQSN01000134.1 GCA_015663245.1 Leucothrix mucor | reverse complement strand
GATTTAATTGCTCCAAAAGGAGAGCGTGCGGCTTTTGTCTCTAAGGCTATTAAAAAAGCGATTGAAGATTGGTATAAGCAACGCGCATTAAATAAAATCTTAAACTTTAAGCCTTATAAAATTAACGTAGATTCTGTGGATATTTTGCACGAAGTTAGAGAAGAGCGTGCCGAGCTAGTTATTAAAGCCAGCAGGAGCTAATAATATGCAGCGTTATGTTGTCGATAGCTCCGTCTTTAATAAGCTTTATCTTGATGAAATAGATCGAGATAAAGCCCAGCAACTGTTTATTCTTGCCATGCAGAATAAAGTAGAGCTACTTGCCCCTGATTTACTCTATTTGGAAGTTATCAATACCGCACAACGTTGTGGTATTCCGATTGATGAAGTAGCAGAACTACTCTCAGCACAGCAATATTTAATGACGATGCGTGCCTTGAATCATCAGGAAAGAAAAAGGTCATTGGAAATTATTGCAGAAGGTCATCCTAATAGTGGTTACCCTTCAATTTATGATGCTGCTTTTCATGCGATGGCAATGTGCAATGATGCCATTTTTATTACTGCTGATAAACGTCACTACGCAAAAACTAAACACCTTGGTTATATTGGTTTATTGAGTGATTTTAACGATAGTTGACAGTCCTAGACGATAAGCCTAAAATATCTGTACCATCAATACGTAGTACAAAAATATCATGCAATCTATCGCTATTCGAGAATTAAGAAATAACCCTTCACATTTAACGCAATCATTAGAGCGGGATGAATATGTCTTTATCACTAAGCATGGTAAGCCAATCGGTGTTGCTGTGCCATTATCAAATGATAATTTACGCTTTGGATTAACTCGTGCTACGGCTTTGCAAGCATGGAAGCAGGGTGAGCTTTCTTTGGGGAAAATGGCAGAGTTGTTACAAATAGATAAAGTTGAATTACGTGCGATTTTATCTGCGATGCATTTACCCATGCTGGATGAAAGTGTTGACGAGGCGATTGCGGAAGCCCAGTCATTGCTTGATGCATGAATATTATTGTCTCAGATAGCTCTTCTCTTATTGCACTGCTTAATATCAATCAGCTGGAATTACTTAAACTGTCTTTTAATAAGGTTATGGTTCCCCCTATGGTTGCTCAAGAGGTGGAACATGGAGAGTTTTCTGACTCGGCATGGTTTTCCCTAAAAGAATCAGGTTTTATTTGTATTGAGCGTTTAATCAATGAGGATAATCGTCTTATTCTCCTCAATTTACAGCTTGATGCGGGTGAATCAGAAGCTATTTTATTGGCTGATCAGCTTAAACTATCGCTATTGATTGATGAGCGCGCAGGGAGAAACATGGCAACATCAATGGGCTTGCATATTATTGGTTTGGTGGGTGTTTTATATGCCTTGAAACAGAAAAATCAGATTGATACTAAAACAATGAAGCAATTAGTCAGCGCTTTAGAGAAAGCTCACTTTAGAATGAGCAATGCTTTGAAGAAGTTACTTCTCTCATAAATTAGCCCATTAAGTGATAGAATTCCACCCTCTGTTTTCATCATCCATAGGCTCTTAATATGTCCCACTACCAACACCACGTTTTTGTCTGCAATAATCAACGTGCCGATGGCTCACAGTGCTGCCAACAGCACAATGCTCAAGAAATGCGTGATTACATGAAAAAGCGGAGTAAGGAGTTGGGTTTAGTGCGTACAGGACAAGTTCGTATTAACACCGCAGGTTGTTTGAACCGCTGTGAGCTTGGCCCTGTGATGGTGGTGTATCCTGAGGCAATTTGGTATAGCTTTGTAGATGAAGAAGATATTGATGAAATCCTTGAAGAGCATTTGGTAAAAGGGAATATTGTGGATCGTTTAAATGTAGATAGTGATAGCGGATGCTAATTACAACAATAAGGCAGCACTTTCCTTATTATCTGCAATTGATTCGTTTTGATCGTCCTATTGGCACGTATTTGATTTTATGGCCGACTTTATGGGCGCTGTGGTTGGCATCTAATGGAATGCCTGATGTTAAATTATTGATTATTTTTAGCCTGGGTGCATTTATCATGCGCTCGGCAGGTTGTGCGATTAATGATTTTGCTGATCGTAAAATTGATGGCAAGGTGGAGCGTACTAAAAATCGTCCGCTTGCGACAGGTAAAATCAGCCCTAAAGAAGCTTTAATGGTGTTTGCGGTGTTGTCGTTTATAGCTTTTATTCTGGTGCTGCAATTGAATCTTGCTACGATACTGCTTTCTACCGTTGCTTTGTTATTAGCTGCAACGTATCCTTTTATGAAGCGTTATCACTCCTTGCCTCAAGTGCATTTAGGTGCGGCTTTTGCGTGGTCAGTGCCGATGGCATTTACCGCAGTAACAGGGGAGATGCCGCCTTTGGTTGCTTGGCTATTATTTGTTGTGACGATGTTGTGGACAACCGCTTACGACACTATGTACGGCATGGTTGATCGGGAAGATGACTTAAAGATAGGTGTAAAATCCACGGCTATTTTATTTGCTGATAAAGATAAATTGATCGTTGGAATATTGCAGGCGCTATCAATTATATTATTGATAATCATTGGGATATTAGCGTCGCGAGGTTGGATTTATTTTGCAGGTGTTGCGGTAGCCGCAGGGCTTTCGTTTTATCAACAGAGTTTGATAAAAGAACGTGAGCCAAAGCAATGTTTTACCGCTTTTTTAAATAATAACTGGTTTGGTATGGCGGTATTTATCGCTCTGGCACTGGATTACTTATTTATGTCATCGCCATAAATAGAGAGATGAATAAAAGAATCAAACCTAGCTGTGCGACGATTTCCATATCACTACCCTCTTGTTATGTTTTCTTGAGTAATAGAATTGGACAACTAATAGTCAGTTTTGTTCAGTGATAATTCAGTTTGATTTTTGCTGCCTTTTAACAGGCATGAAAAAAGGGCTACCAAATGGCAGCCCTAAAATGTACATCTGTTCTAAATCTTTACAATCTTAACGGTTGCGCACAAAACGACGAATTTCTGCAACGTGACGACGGCTAACTTCTAGCTCGTCTTCAATTTGATCAATCGTTACTTTTACACGTCCGATTGGTGTTTTTGCTAGACCTGTAATACGGCTCTTAGCAACCAATGCATTGCGGTGAATACGAATAAAACGCTTAGAAAGGTCAGTTTCAAGTGACTTTAGTGACTCTTCGATAATTACCTCGCCTTTCTTGTGACGTACTGTTACGTACTTCTGATCAGCTTGGAAGTAGTAAACGTCTTCGATTGGAATAAGTTCTAGGCTGCCACGCATACGTGCACAAATGTGCTTACGCTCTGGTCCTGTGTCTTCGTTATCATCCAGCATTTCTGTACGCTGTAAACGGTTTAAAGATTTTGCTTGCTCAAGACTTTTTAATAATTGTTCTTGTCTTATAGGCTTCATGAGATATCCTGTGGCTTTAGTTGAAAAGGCTTCTAGTGCATGATCGCTATACGCTGTAGTGAAAATGACGGCTGGTGGATTTGGCATACTAGCTAGGTGTTTTGCAACTTCTAATCCATCCATTACAGGCATGGAAATATCCAGTAAAATCAAATCGGGTTGATGACGTTCTACCATCATCAGTGCTTCGGCGCCGTTTTCTGCTTCCGCACAAATCTTATAATCTGAGTGATCATCTAATAAGGTGTGTATTCTTTTTCTTGCTAATTCTTCGTCATCTACGACGAGTACATTCATAGGCATTATTATTACTCCTTCGGGATCGTAAAGGCGACGCGATATTGATGCGCAGATTTTGTTATTTTTAGATTTGCGCGCGCGCCATAAGCTAACTGTAATCTGTTCTTTAAATTCTCTTGGGCGATATGATTGCCCTTTTGATGCGAGTTAGTACCTTCTGGTGGCACTGGGTTGGTTACCACCACATCAAGGTGTTTTCCCGCATCGTATAAACTTATTCCAAGTGTTCCGCCTTCTTTGCGAGGCTGTACACCATGGTAAATTGCATTTTCCACTAAGGGCTGTAGCAACAGCGGAGGAATCATCATATTGAAGGGCAGGGTGTTTTTATCCATATCCCAGACAATATTTAAACGCTTCTTTCCTAGTCTCAATCCTTCCATGCGTAAATACCGCAGAGTTACGTCCAACTCTTCTTTTAAAGTGATGCGATTACGCGTATCTAAAGTGGTACGAAAAATATCAGCTAAGTCTAATAAGGCATCCTCGGCATCTTTTGGATCTTGATGAATTAATTGTGCGATGGTGTTTAAGCTGTTAAACAAAAAATGTGGTCGCATACGAGACTGTAAGGCATCGTATTTTGCCCCTGAATCTGCTTTTACACGTTCAGAATGGCTGTTTTGCACATAGAGATAACGCAATACTAATAAGGTCACGACCACGCCAATAAAGACGTTGCGTGCCACGAAAGGCGTATCCCAGTAATGCACAACACCAATCTTTTGATAGCTATCTGCCATGACTGTCAAAATGGAGGCAGAAATAGTAAAAACTGCCACGATAGCGGTAACCATAATGGTTAGGTTTAATACGTTTTGTTGCTTTAAGTGCTTTGAAACCAAACACATGAAAAGTGCCGAGGATAGTACTGTCCATTGCACAAATAATGAGGTAAAACCTAGCTTGATAAATGACTCTGTATAAGTGGCAGAAGAGCTTGCCAGTGCTAAAATAATAGCCAACACTTCAGCCGCCGCCATTACACTAAGTAAGGTGCGAAAAGAGCATAAGTTTGGTAAGTAACCCAATTTTTTATTGGTGGCTAGTGACATAAGTTTATTTATCATCGATAATCCGTGAAGGAATTTAAGTACGCAGTGAAGAGGCTCATTAGGAGCTTCTTTACACTTATCATTCCTTCACTTAATTATTGTTATTATTGTTCGAAATAGAAACGTCACCAGTCAGATCAAATCAACCGTTGATACAGCTTGACTGCTTGTTCGTATTCTCTATCGTTTTTATTACGACGTTTGTCTATTTGGCAAATATAGCATAACTATCTTTCTGGAAACTGAATAACACCATGTCAAAAAAAAGCACTGAAAGCATGAAAGATCAAGCAGATACTAAACTTTGGGGAGGTCGTTTCTCAGAAAGTACAGATAGTTTTGTGGAGGCATTTACCGCCTCTATACAATTCGATCAACGCCTTTATAAACATGATATTAGCGGCTCTAAAGCCCATTCCCAGATGTTACATAAGGTCGGGCTTTTGACAGAGGATGAGATGCAAGCTATTCATCAGGGACTTGATGATATTTTGCAAGAAATTGAAGCTGGCAACATGGAATGGTCAATTGCTTTGGAAGATATTCACATGAATATCGAAGCAAAACTAACTGACCGTATTGGTCTTGCTGGCAAGAAACTCCATACAGGTCGCTCGCGTAATGACCAAATTGCAACTGATATTCGTCTATGGCTTCGTGAAGAAATTGATCTTATTAGTGATGAGATTCTTCGCCTACAAAAAGGCTTATTAGATGTTGCCGAGCGTGAGGCTGATACAATTCTTCCTGGTTTTACTCATCTACAAGTTGCACAACCTATTACTTTTGGGCATCACATGTTGGCGTGGTACGAAATGCTAGTGCGTGATTACGAGCGTCTTCAAGATTGTCGCAAGCGTGTGAACATTATGCCATTGGGTGCTGCGGCTCTAGCAGGAACAACCTATCCTATTGATCGTGCCTATACTGCCGAGCTTCTTGGTTTTGAACGTCCTGCCAATAACTCTTTAGATGCAGTGAGTGATCGTGATTTTGCGATTGAATTTACTGCGGCTGCAACGCTGATTATGACGCATCTCTCGCGCTTTTCCGAAGAACTGGTCATTTGGACGTCGGCACAGTTTAACTTTATTGATTTGCCTGATCGCTTTTGCACAGGCTCATCGATCATGCCGCAAAAGAAAAACCCTGATGTACCAGAGCTAGTGCGCGGTAAAACAGGACGTGTGAATGGTAATCTCATCTCACTGCTAACCTTGATGAAAGCACAGCCACTAGCCTACAACAAAGATAATCAAGAAGATAAAGAACCACTGTTTGATACAGTAGATACATTATTAGGTTGTTTGCGTGCCTATGCAGATATGATGCCGCATATTGAAGTCAATACAGACAGTATGCGTAAAGCTGCCATGCAAGGCTTTTCGACGGCAACCGACCTTGCTGATTATTTAGTGGGTAAAGACCTGCCTTTCCGTGATGCCCACGAAGTGGTTGGTAAAGCCGTTGCTTATGGCGTAGAGACATCTAAAGATTTAAGTGAAATGAGCTTGGAAGAGCTGCAACAATTTTCTAACACCATCACTGCGGATGTATTTGATGTGCTCACTTTGGAAGGCTCAGTTGCTGCTCGTGATCATTTAGGTGGCACAGCACCTGCACAAGTGAGAGCTAGAATTGCAGAAGCGCGTATAAGCTTAGGAGCATGAGAAAACAAACAGCATGGTTAGTTGACTCTAATATCTACGTTTATGAAGCGTGGAATTACTGCAAAGAACCTGCAAGCGATATTGCTGGCAACCCTATTCATGGTGTTGCTGGCTTTCTCCATTTTGTGTATCAGCTTCTTTCTACAGAACGTCCCGCCACTATTGCTTTTGCTTTTGATGAAAAGCTTAAAAACTCTCATCGAAAAGCAATTTATCCCGATTATAAAGCTAATCGCAAACCACTTTCTCCAGAGTTGGCTCTACAATTTAAGTATTGCCGCAATTTTCTTGATGCGCTGGGTTTGTATCAATCCTCCAGTTTCTATTATGAAGCGGATGATCTAATTGGCACATGGGCAACACAGCTTCGTGAGCAAGACTATAATATTAATATCATCACCGCCGACAAAGACTTGCAACAGCTTATCCGTGATGATGATATTTGGTGGAGTTATCAACGTAACTACAAATACACTGTTAAAAGCTTTCACAAACGCCATCGCATCTACCCCTATCAAGTTGCTGAACAGCTCGCACTGGCAGGTGATAAAAGTGACAACATCCCAGGTGTATCCAGTGTTGGCATGTCAACTGCCGCTAAATTACTGCGTAAGTTTGGTGATATTGAAACCCTGCTGGCTAGACAATCTGAAATTCATAAAATGCAGATTCGTTATTCTCAACAGATTCAAGATGCGATTAGCGAGCATCACGAATCAATTCGCCTTGCCCAGCAGCTTTGCTTGATTAGATGTGATATTGAAGAGGCAAACAGTGATGAAATTCTAAAGTCACGGAAATTCTCTCAGGATGCTTTTACTGATTTATCCGAGCAGCTACAACTAACAAAAGATCAGCAAAAACAATGGCGAATATTGATAGAAAGACTTTACCCCGATAAGATATTACATTCCTTAAGCTGATAAAGAAAAGAAGCCTGACTAGGCATTTTTTAATCAATAGGGGAGTGCAATAAAACCTATTTTCCCAAGAAGAAAACATAAATATGAGTAAATTCTGGAGCCAGCGCACCCACGAACTTGATCCCTATACACCAGGAGAGCAACCTCAGGACACGCAATACATCAAACTCAATACCAATGAAAACCCTTACCCACCATCGCCACTTGCACTAGCTGCCATGCAAAAAGCAGTCTCGGACGATTTACGTTTATATTCCGATCCCAATGCAAACAAGCTAAAACAAGCCATCGCAGATTTTTATCACGTCGATATAAGCAATGTCTTTGTGGGTAACAGCTCAGACGAGGTACTAGCACACAGCTTTGCCGCACTACTAAACCACGACAAGCCACTGCTCTATCCTGATATTAGCTACAGCTTCTACCCTAGCTACATCAAACTATTTGACATAAATGCCAAAGCTATTCCTTTAGACAAAGACTTAGACATTAATTTTGATGACTACCAACAAGACAATGGCAGCATTGTGTTTCCTAACCCTAATGCACCGACAGGCATAGCCATTGACGTCAATACGATTGAAAAGCTCGTACAAAAAAATCCTGACTCAGTGATATTAATTGATGAAGCTTATGTCGATTTTGGTGCTGAGTCGGCCATTCCACTAACACAGAAATATCCCAACGTAATCGTGGTACAAACTTTCTCAAAATCACGCTCACTAGCGGGCTTACGTTTAGGCTTTGCCATAGCCCCCGCAGAATTAGTGAACGGACTAGAGCGAGTTAAAAACTCATTTAACAGCTACCCGATTGACCACATCGCGATTGAAGGTGGTGCGGCGTCGATACAAGACACAGCTCACTTTAATGAAACCTGTCAGAAGATTATTAATACACGAGAGAAAACCAAAACAACACTAGAAGAACTTGGCTTTAGTCTACTGCCATCATCAAGTAATTTTGTGTTTACCAGTCACGATAAAATACCCGCAGAAAAGCTTTATTTAGAGTTAAAGAAACAAGGGGTGTTAGTGCGTTATTTTAATAAACCACGCATTGATAACTATTTGAGGATAACGATAGGAACGGACGAGGAAATGGATATATTACTTAAAAAGCTAAAAGAAATATTAGAATAGACGAACTGAAAATCCGAGCATGCGTATTACCAAGCCTATTCTCGCAAGAATAGGCTACCACCCCTTTTTACCTAAAAAGGTAGCAATGATTTCTTTAACAGCACACTTTATTTTTTGCTACTATTTATAAATCACTCTGAGCCTTCAATAACGCCATAATTTCATCATCATCCAAGCCCGTTACTTCACTTATAGTAGAGACAGACAACCCT
>DQSN01000067.1 GCA_015663245.1 Leucothrix mucor | reverse complement strand
TGGCGCAATGTCAATGGACGGCAAAGCAGGCATGGAAAAATGTTTAGGCATTTCAAAAGCAGGGCAAAATGATTGTGGTACTAGCCAGCACGCCTGTGCAGCTCAAGCTAAAACAGATGGGGATGCAGAAGAATGGGTATATCTACCAACAGGAACCTGTGACAAAATTCCAGGGGCAAAAGTTAAGCCAAAGAAAACATAGGCAATGTCTGCACCACTTTCATCAGAAATACAAGGCTGCGGTATAGGCTTACGCAGCCAACACTTTTCGACCATCGCAGCGCAGCGCCCTGCTGTCCCTTGGTTTGAAATTCTCAGTGATAACTATCTGCTTGAAGGCACGGTACAACGCGAGTTTATCCAACAGATTCGTCCCGATTATCCCATCACTTTTCATGGTGTTGGCTTATCAATTGGCTCAGTTGATCCGTTAAATAAAGAATACCTCAAGCGTCTGCTCAAGCTAAAAAAAGAGTTAGAGCCTGCATGGGTATCTGATCATTTATGTTGGACTTCGGCGCATGGTTACAGCACCCACGATTTAATCCCCCTACCCTACACCACGCAAGTTGTTGATCATATTGCTGATCGTATTTTACAAGTGCAAGATGTCTTGGGAGAACGCTTAGTCATTGAAAATGTATCTAGCTATATGCAATTTAAAGATACCGATATGAGTGAATGGGACTTTATCAATCAAGTGATCGAAAAAAGTGACTGTAATCTATTGCTTGATGTGAATAATATTTATGTCAGCGCACAAAATCATGGCTTTAATGCTGAAGAATACCTACTTGCCATGCCCGCACAGCGTGTAAAAGAAATACACCTCGCAGGTTATGAAGATAAAAAAACACACTTATTGGATACCCATAGTCGCCCCGTGACACCGCCCGTCTGGGATTTATTCGCCAAAGCTGTCCAACATGTGGGTAATGTACCTGTATTAATCGAATGGGATAATGATATTCCTGAATTTTCTCGCTTGATGCAAGAGGCAGATACTGCCAAACAGACACAACACAAAAGCCTAGCCGCAGCTGCAAGCGTATGAACCTAAAAGAACTACAAAATGATTTTGTTGATGCTTTTTTTGGTGCTGAGATAGATGTCGATAAATACATTATCAGTGATAACACCTTAACGGCTAAACAACGCTTTGGCATCTATAAAGGTAGTGTACACGGTGTTTTAACTCAAGCACTTTCAGATATGTACCCCGTGTGTAAAGAACTTGTTGGCGATAAATTTTTTGATCATGTCACCAGTAAATTCATCAATGCTAATCCGCCACGCAGTGCTTTTTTTGCTGATTTTGGCGAACAGTTTAGTGAGTTTTTACGCAGTTTTGAAGCCGCTAAATCAGTTGAATATCTAGCCGATACTGCTCAATTAGAATGGCTACGTCACAAAGCATGGAACAGTAAAAATCAACCAGCTTCTGATTTTACTACATTAGGCAACTATAACGAACAACAACAAATGGAAATGAGTTTTTCATTACCAACAACCGCGACATTATTGCGTGCAGACCACCAAGTAGAACAACTGTGGCAGGCACACCAAGAAGACAGCGAGATAAATTTAAGCGATATTGATTTATTTAAGCATCTAAACTTATTGATATGGCGTATTGATTACACGATTTATATGCAAGAAGTAACAGAACAACAAATTGATTTTCTAAGTGCTGTACAACAAAGCAAACCATTGTCCGCACTTGCTGAGCAATTTACAGAACAACTACCCGATCTACTCAGCACATCGTTACAAAATGGCTGGATAAGATCATTTAAGCTTTAAACACCAAAAAAACAAACAAGTTACTACCATTAAAGGAAAATAATTATATGAAAAAATTTCTCGCAGGGTTTTTAATGGGCGATTGCGCTCCAATGGATTTAGTCATTAAACCATTTTTATTACTTGGTTTTCGACTCTATGTGGCTCAAGTCTTTTTCATGTCAGGGTTAACCAAAATAAAAACATGGTCATCTACTCTATCGCTATTCGAGTATGAATATAATGTACCAATTCTACCTCCACAAATTGCTGCTTACATGGCAACTGCAGGAGAGTTAATACTTCCAGTTGCCTTAGTACTAGGTCTATTCAACCGCCCTGCTGCTTTAGGACTATTTATACTAAACTTTGTAGCTGCAATTGCGTATCCAGATATTAGCGCAGCAGGAATGAAAGACCACATCATTTGGGGGACGATGCTAGCGGTACTATTTGCATTCGGCCCTGGCACAATATCTATTGATAAAATATTAAGTAACCGCTGGAAGAATGGTTGAATTAAAACAACCACTCACTAAAGATTGATTTCGACTCTTAGGGGAAATGCTTGTCATCTCCCCTTTTTTTATGCCTGAAAATCATTACCGCAATAAACGATCAAGCTCCTGTAAACGCTCTGGCGTACCAATATCACGCCAGTCACCTGCAAAATATTCACCTGAGACCAAACCTTTATCCATTGTCTCGCGTAATAATGGTCCTAGTGCTTGTTGCTTGGATATTTTTCCTTGCCGAATTTGTTCGCGTAGAGGAATGAATAATTCAGCTTGATAGTAAGCGATGCCACTAAAGGTGTGCTTGCTTTTTCCTTCTTGACTGAGTCTTTGATTATTGAGTGCAAAGTCTCCATCAGGATGATGAGGGGGATTATTCACAAGAATAAGATGCGCTAGATCATTGCTTTTCAAAGGACTATTTGGCATCAACACATAGTCACACCAAACATCACCGTTCATCACTAAAAAATCTTCATTGTTGAATAAATCAAGGGCTTTTACGATTCCCCCTGCTGTTTCTAACGCACCCTCATTGCTTTCATCAGAATATTCAATATTTAAGCCAAAAGCTGTGCCATCCCCTAATGTTGCTGGTATTTGCTCACTTAGCCATGCGATATTAATAGTTACATCACTAAAACCCGCTTTTTTTAGCTTTTCTAAATGCCATACTATTAACGGCTTACCGCCAACTTCTAATAATGGTTTCGGGGTATGGTCGGTTAACGGGCGCATCCGCGTGCCATGCCCTGCGGCAAGTATCATTGCTTTCATGCTTAGAGTTCTACCGTGCCAATTTTACTAGGAATATCTAATTGCTCAAATAAGGCAATAAGCGCCTGTGTTTCAGGGTGTTTTTTACCAACCTCCATTACATAACTCAAGGTTAGCGGCAGATCATTAAGGTAGTTTTTTTTGCCATCTCTGTGACAAAGCCGTGCAAAGATACCCAATACTTTTAGATGACGCTGCAAGCCCATTAAATCAAAGTATTTTATGAACCGTGTATCGTTAATTGCTGACATCAAACCCGCCGTAACAGCAGAGTCTCGGTAACTAAGCGCCCACTGCTCTACTTTGCTGTTTGGCCATGCGATATAACAGTCACGTAGTATGGAAACAAGATCGTAAGTAATCGCACCTAAAACAGCATCTTGATAATCAATGACGGCGGGGTTATTTTCAGGCACTAGCATTAGGTTCCGAGAGTGATAATCCCTATGCACAAACACTTGAGGCTGTTCCAATATTGCTGCGCTCAAGTCATCAAATGTTTGTTGAATGATCTTTTCTTGCTCATCATCTAAACCTAAACCCAAATGTGTAGTAAGAAACCACTCTGGCATTAGCTGCATTTCTTGCTGTAATAAGTCCGCATCGAAAGTGGGTAAACCTTTAGTACTTGCCTGTTGAATTTTTAACAAAGTATGCAGTGCATCACCATAAAGATCATCAGCAGTGGCACTATTGAGCTTATCGAGATAAGGCGTAGTACCCAAATCAGATAAGACCAAAAAACCTTTTTTAAGCGATTTTTTTAAGATTTCTGGAGCATGTACACCAGCATCTAATAACCGTTGCGTGACTTCGACAAAGGGAGTGGAGTCTTCTTTTTCAGGTGGAGCATCCATTGCAATCATCGTATCACCATGATTATGAATGCGAAAGTAGCGGCGAAAACTGGCATCAGCAGATGCAACTGTAAGCGTTGCATCTGGCCATGTTTCGTTAATCCACAGGGTAAGTTCTTGTAAGCGTTTGTCTTGAGTCATAGGGTGTTTTTTAGATATAAAGATGATTTGATAGAAAGTAACATCTCATAATTCACAGATATAGCTCCTTTTTTATCTCGAAGACTTATCCTAAAGTAGGTAACTCTCCAGTCTAGGCTGAAACTCCTATAAGTTATAAAAATTTACTAATAGAGACAATAACATACTGA
Source organism: Leucothrix mucor (assembly GCA_015663245.1). Classification (GTDB taxonomy): domain Bacteria; phylum Pseudomonadota; class Gammaproteobacteria; order Thiotrichales; family Thiotrichaceae; genus JAGLBW01. The sequence goes on along the minus strand of DQSN01000067.1, from coordinate 25,076 downwards.
TTTAATTGTATAATATATATACTCTCCCTAACCAAGTCTAGGAGATCAACCAGAAAAAATTCACGACATCTTAAGGCATAAAGAATCACATATTCTCTCAAGCCTCACTAAATATTAAATACTTTTTAATATCAATAGCTAAGCCTAACAACTAACGCCTTAAAGCCAAAAACAAACCCGCGCCCATCATAATTCCACCAGCCGTACGGTTGAGTCGTTTCATGCTTTTCTCCGAACGCAACTGACGACGCGCTGAGGCAGCGCTATAAGCAATCAACATCAAGCTTAACATCAGAGCAAGCAGTGTTAACACACTTGCTAATAGTATATCGGCTTGATTTAAGGCGGTTAAATCCATGAATGTCGGCAAAAAGGCTATGTAAAAGAGGATGACCTTAGGGTTTGATGCTGAAATGAGAAAGCCTTGAATAAACCCTGAAAACCATGATCCTGCGACCACACTCTCTTCATCAAGTTTAGGCTCAACTTTAGCTGTCCACATCTTCCAGCCTAAATAAAGCAGGTAAGCAGCACCCACTAGACGGATTACAGTAAATAGACCTCCCCAGTTTTCAGCAATAGTCGCCAAGCCCAATGTTGATAAAATCAAATAAATAATATCACTGATTGCTATACCAAATGCCATCGGGAAGCAGGCTTTTGCACCTGAGGTTAATGCGCGAGCTAATAGTGCAAAAACACCAGGTCCAGGCGTAATACCAAAGATAAAAATGGCTATAAAAAATGTTATCGCTGCCTCTAAAGACACGGCTCATCCTCTTACAATTTAATCCATTGATGCAACAAACTCACGCAAGGCTGTTTTGAACTCATCGCCTAAGTCTGCATGTTTTGTCGCATATTCAACATTTGCCATCATATAGCCTAACTTAGAACCACAATCATGGCTTTTTCCTGATATATTAAAGGCATTTACCGTTTCCTGCCCCATTAAGGTAGCTATCGCATCAGTCAGCTGAATTTCACCACCGGCCCCTTTGCCCGTGGTTTTTAATAAATTCCAAATAGCATTTGATAGCACATAGCGCCCAACAACTGCTAAGTTAGATGGAGCATCTTCTAGCGCGGGCTTCTCAACCACTTGAGTCATTGGCGCCGACTCACCTGCTGCTAGCTCTTTTCCTCCAACATCCGCAACACCGTAACTACTGACTTGTTCCATCGGTACAGGTTCGACCATAATCTGGCTTGCACCTGTTTTTTCATATAAGCGCATCATTTCAGCAAGATTGTCTTTACTCAAGTCACAACTATAGCTGTCAATAATCACATCAGGCAAAGCTACTACAAATGGCTCATCCCCTACTGCTGGTAAAGCACATAGAACGGCATGACCTAAACCTTTAGCAACACCTTGGCGAACATGAATTAAGGTCACATCATCAGGACAAATAGCTTGTAACTCTGCTAATAGCGCATCCTTTTTACCACGAGCAAGGCTATCTTCTAGCTCAAAGTTAATATCAAAATGATTTTCAATCGCACTTTTACTCGAATGCGTGACTAATACTATTTCTTTGATACCTGCAGCAATACATTCATGCACAATGTATTGAATCATCGGCTTATCTACAACAGGTAACATCTCCTTAGGAATTGCTTTGGTGGCAGGAAGCATGCGTGATCCAAAACCTGCTACAGGGATAACGGCTTTACGAAGTGACTTCGACATATAGTTCTCTCTTTATTCTTATTAATCATCATTAGAATTAAATGGATAAAGCAAGTATCCACCTGCTTGGCGCAATTATCACATAAGATAAAATATTTGGTAGGCATAGTCGTCTAATAATTATTACCTCAGATCAAATTTAGGCAATTATTACTATGATTTCTTAGAATGCACTACAAAGTTAAGTGATTATTTATAAGGGAGAGTTTTTCAAAAAATTTTCGTATTGAGATTAGCGTGTAAAGTACGGCTTATTTAAAATAAATGAGCTGCGCTTTTAATCTCAAGCCACTTTCTCATCCAATCCATGCCCACCAAATGTCACAGGGGGAAGTAGTTTTTCTTTATCAGGAGGATTATCGGTATCAATATCAAACCAAGGCTCATGCCAGATGCGGTAAATATCGCGAATAGCTGGAATCATCACCAGTAATACTGCAAACAACCAAATACCAAGGTAATAATACAGGGTGTTATCATTTTGTGGGGTGAATTTACCGACTGCAATAGTAATACCAATCATTAAATAAAAGCGATTGGCAGCGCGCTGGGTAAAAAAAGCCACACGGGGATCAGGATGTCCCTTGTTAAAAGCATAAACAAAAATTGATACGCCAAACCAGAAGGCAACTAATGGAAAAGGAATTAATACCGCAAGAATACTGCCCCAATTAAATAAATAGGCACTACGTCTTGTGGACTGAGCTGGAATAATCATTATCTTCTTATCCTCTTTAAGCGGTATTTATACGCTTAAAGATACGCCCTTGTAGTAAGGGGTGAAATGATAATGATCAACTTGAATTTATATTTGTAAATGCTGTTGCGCGAAGTACTACTTTAAAAAAATATCATCACCTTGCACAACAATATCAATCCTTTTCAAACTCTCGCCAACACATGGTCCACTGATACATAAACCATCATCTAAATTAAACATAGCCGCATGCATTGCACAGATAATATGCTGCTTATCTTTTGTGAGGAAATCATTAGGGTTCCACTCCATTTGTGTCAAACGGTGGGGGCATTGGTTTTTATAAGCAAAAAACTCCGAATCTTTTTTTATGATAAAAATATCTTGGGTTTTTCGCTTAACTTTTGCTTCCAGACCGATAGAGCCTAGCTCATCAAGATCAGTCGTTTTACAAAGCAGTGTAGTCATTAACGATCAGAGCTGCGGCACAAAGGGACGACATTCTTGCCAGTCATTCATAATCTGACAAAATAGGTCTGCTGTTTTTTCGGTGTCATAAACAGCTGAATGAGCTTCTGCACCGTCCCATTCAAAACCTGCTGCTTGGCAAGAGCGCGCTAACACAGTTTGTCCATAGGCTAGTGCTGATAAAGACACGGTATCGAAGGTACTAAAAGGATGAAAGGGGTTGCGCTTCTGCCCTAAACGATCGACTGCTGCATTTAAGAAGTTAAGATCGAAATTTGCGTTATGTCCGACTAAAACAGCTCGCGTACATTTGTTGAGTTTAATTTCAGTACGGACAATTTTAAACAGTTCATTTACGGCAACTTGCTCATCAACTGCTATCGCTTGGCGAAACGGTAGATTTGGATCAATGCCATTAACTTCTAATGATTTAGGATCAAGGTTTGCACCTTTAAAAGGAGTGACATGCCAGCTGTGCGTTTTTTGTCGGCTCAACATGCCATTTTCATCAATACGTAATATTGAGGCTGCTACTTCGAGCAAAGCATCGGTTTGATGATTAAATCCACCTGTTTCCAAGTCAATAACGACAGGCAAAAACCCCCTAAAACGCTTAGCGATTGGGGTAATTTCAGCTGGCTCAATTTTGCTTGTTTGTTTTTCTTCTTCAGTCATGCGGTAGAGCTTACAGGATTGTTTGCTACGATTCCAAATCAATCATCAAAAAAGCGCATGTAAAACAGTCAATTCAATAAAAAACTTATTATTTTTAGAATGGTCTTGCAATATATTGTTTTATCTACTGTTTATTTCCAAGATCTAAAAATCTTGATTTGAACCCCATAAATGCTATGGTAACGCCAGTTAAAAATGAGACAAAGATTCTATGAGCATGGATAAGAAAGACCTAAGTCAAACATTACCCTCAGATCTTGATCCACAAGAAACACAAGAATGGATTGAGTCGCTAGAAGCTATTATTGAGACAGAAGGGGTCGAGCGCGCCCATTTCATCCTCGAGCAGCTTATTGATACAGCACGTCATAACGGTGCAAACCTGCCCTACTCTGGCACGACTGCTTATATCAACACCATCCCCACACATCTTGAAAAAACCAACCCTGGTGATCAAAGCATCGAAAGTCGAATTCGTTGTTTTATTCGCTGGAATGCAGCGGCAATGGTGGTACGTGCTAACCGTAAAAGCTCTGAGCTCGGTGGTCATATTGCATCATTTGCCTCTTCTGCAACTTTATATGATGTAGGTTTCAACCATTTTTGGAATGCCTCGTCACCTGATCACGGTGGCGACTTAATTTATTATCAAGGTCATATCACTCCTGGTATCTATGCTCGTTCTTTTTTAGAAGGACGTTTTAGTGAAGATGATATGGATAGCTTCCGCCAAGAAGCAAATGGTAAAAAAGGATTATCTTCTTATCCCCACCCTTGGTTAATGCCTGATTATTGGCAGTTCCCTACCGTTTCTATGGGACTTGGCCCGATTAAATCCATCTATCAAGCACGCTTTATGCACTACCTGCAATACCGTAAATTAGCGGATACTAAAAACCGTCGCGTATGGAGTTTTGTTGGTGATGGCGAAGTGGATGAGCCTGAAACTTTAGGTGCTATCACTCTTGCTGGTCGTGAAAAATTAGATAATCTAACGTGGGTGGTTAATTGTAATCTCCAGCGTCTTGATGGCCCTGTACGTGGTAATGGCAAAATTGTTCAAGAGCTAGAAGGTCTATTTCGTGGCGCAGGCTGGAATGTTATTAAAGTTCTTTGGGGTTCATATTGGGATAAGTTACTCGCAAAAGACCACTCAGGCATTCTTAAAAAGCGTATGCTCGAAGTTGTTGATGGTGAATTCCAAAACTACAAAGCCAAAGATGGCGCTTATGTGCGTAAACATTTTTTTGGTAAATACCCAGAATTAGCCGCGATGGTTGAGAAAATGTCTGATGATGATATCTGGCGTTTAAACCGTGGTGGACATGATCCGCATAAAGTATTCACGGCTTATGATGCAGCAGTCAATCATAAAGACCAACCTACTGTTATTCTTGCTCATACTGTTAAAGGTTACGGCATGGGATCAGCGGGTGAAGGACAAAACCGTACTCACTCACAAAAGAAATTAAATGAAGATGAAATGATTGCCTTTAAAGATCGTTTCAATATTCCTTTGACAGATGAAGAAGCAGGCGCATGTACTTATTATCGTCCAGAAGAAGGTACACCTGAACATACTTATATGCTGGCACGTCGTGCCGAACTTGGTGGTTATTTGCCCGCACGTAACACCAGTGCCGCGCCTTTAGAAGTTCCTGAGCTATCTATTTTTGATGCCATACTGAAAGGTTCTGGCGACAAAGAAATGTCCACCACCATGGCATTTGTGCGTATGTTGACCATGCTTACCCGTGATAAGAAAATGGGTAAAAACATCGTTCCCATCGTACCTGATGAGGCGCGTACTTTCGGCATGGAAGGCATGTTCCGTCAACTGGGCATATTCTCTTCTGTGGGTCAGCTTTACGAGCCACAAGATAAAGAACAAGTGATGTTCTACAAAGAAGACAAAACAGGTCAAATCCTTGAAGAAGGTATTAATGAAGCAGGTTCGTTCTCTTCTTGGATTGCAGCTGCGACGGCTTACAGCACACATGGTATCAACATGGTACCGTTTTATATCTACTACTCCATGTTTGGTTTCCAACGTATTGGTGACTTAGCATGGGCAGCAGGTGACTGTCGCTCGCGTGGCTTCCTAATCGGCGCTACAGCTGGACGTACAACGCTCGCAGGCGAAGGCTTACAACATCAAGATGGTCATGGCATGGTACAAGCAGGCTTAATACCTAACTGTATTTCTTATGACCCTACCTACTCTTATGAGATGGCGGTGATTGTGCATGATGGTCTAAAGCGCATGTACGAAAATCAAGAAGATGTGTATTACTACATTACTGCTATGAACGAAAATTACGTACAACCTGCTCTACCTAAAGGTGTTGAGAAAAACATCATCAAAGGTATGTACTTATTACGCAGTGGTGGCAAAAAGAAGAAAAAAGTTCAACTAATGGGTTCGGGTACTATTTTACGCGAAGTCATTTTTGCTGCTGATTTGCTTAGTGCAGACTGGGGCGTGGATGCTGATATTTGGAGTTGCACCAGCTTTAACGAGTTAGCTCGCGAAGCAGAAAGCATACAACGCTGGAATCGTTTGCACCCACTTGAGAAGCCGAAGACAACTTTTGTAGAGCAACAACTTAAAGGACATCGCGGCCCTGCGATTGCGGCAACTGACTACATTCGCCAATATTCTGAGCAAATCCGTGAGTGGATTCCTGCACGTTACACCACATTAGGTACCGATGGCTTCGGTCGCAGTGATACTCGTGTTGAGCTACGTAAACACTTTGAAGTAAACCGTTATCATATCGTTGTAGCAGCGCTTAAATCATTAGCGGATGAAGGCGTATTACCTGCGGCTAAAGTTTCAGATGCAATTGCAAAATATGAAATTGACGCTGAAAAAATCAACCCTTTAAAGGTATAATCAAAAATGAGTATTCAAGAAATAATTGTGCCTGACATTGGTGATTTTAATACCGTTGAAGTCATTGAAATATTAGTCGAAGTAGGTGACAGCGTAGCGACAGAAGATTCACTGATTACAGTTGAATCTGATAAAGCCTCGATGGAAATACCCAGCAGTGCCTCTGGTATTGTAAAAGAGATCAAAATTTCTCTAGGTGATAATATTTCCGAAGGCAGTATCATTGTCATGATGGATGTTACGGAAACGGTGGAAGCTAGCCCCGAGGCAGAAGCCACTCCTGTGCAAGAAGCAAAGCCTGTAACAGTTGCAGAGGATAACAAGCCTGCACCAACTCCTCAAGCTCCTACACCATCACCTAAAACATCGTCTAAGCCATCGCCAACAGTCAATATTGATGAAGTAACTTTCAGTAAAGCTTACGCTAGCCCATCAGTACGCAAGTTTGCTCGCGAACTAGGTGTTGATTTAGGACAACTTACAGGTTCAGGACGTAAAAATCGCATCTTACGTGATGACATAAAAGGCTTTGTAAAAACCACCCTAACATCGGGTACTAGCCCTACCGCAAGCACAGGCACTCCACTGGGTATTAAACCCATGCCAGTTATTGATTTTAGCCAGTTTGGTGAGATCGAGACCACTGCACTGAGTAAAATTAACAAACTCACGGGGCAATTTTTACATCGTAGCTGGGTAACCGTGCCACACGTTACACAATTTGATGAAGCTGATATTACGGAAATGGAAGCATTTCGTAAGAAAATGGGCAAAGAGATGGAGCGTGAGGGGATTAAAATCACCCCACTTGCCTTCATCCTCAAAGCCGTTGTTGCCAGCTTAAAAGCATTCCCACGTTTTAATAGCTCACTTGATGCGACAGGTGAAAATCTTATCCTCAAAAGCTATTTCAATATTGGTGTAGCGGTTGATACGCCTGATGGTTTGGTTGTTCCTGTGATACGTGGCGCAGACAAAAAATCTTTAGTGGAAATATCGCAAGAAATTCGTGAATTTGCCCTAAAAGCACGTGATAAAAAGCTTAAACCTGCTGATATGCAAGGTGGCTGTTTTACCATATCAAGCTTAGGTGGCATTGGCGGAACAAGTTTCACACCAATCGTAAATACACCAGAAGTGGCAATCTTGGGTGTCTCTCGCTCAAAAATGCAACCTGAGTGGAATGGTTCTGAGTTTGAGCCGCGCCTAATGTTACCGCTATCATTATCTTATGATCATCGCGTGATTGATGGTGCCGATGGCGCACGTTTTACTTCGCATTTAAGTAAGATGTTATCGGATATTCGTCGCTTATTGGTCTAACCTTTGCAATAACTTCTCTACTGGAGGAGTTTGTCTACAAAATAGCTTAAAAATTACAGTGAGAATTAACACGTGAGCAATATCATAGAAGTACAAGTTCCTGACATTGGTGATTTCGATCAAGTTGAAGTTATCGAAGTGCTTGTTGCGGTTGGCGACACTATTGAAGTCGAAGATTCTCTAATTACTGTTGAGTCTGACAAAGCATCAATGGAAATTCCCAGTGACATCAGCGGCACCATTAGCGAAATATTAGTTAATGTCGGGGACAATGTCGCACAAGGTAGTGTGATATTTAAAATGGATGCAGCAAATGCGGAGCCAACAACTAAACCGCCAGAAGAAAAGACAGAAGAAGAAAACGTTGCTATTACTGAACAAGCAAGCCCAGCCCCAAGCGCCTCCAGCTTTACTGGCGAAACCGATATGCAAGCCACTGTCGTGGTTCTAGGGACAGGCCCTGGTGGTTATACCGCAGCTTTTCGAGCCGCCGATTTAGGCTTAGACGTAATTATGATCGAGCGCTACGATAATATTGGTGGTGTTTGCCTTAATGTCGGTTGCATCCCCTCCAAAGCCCTACTCCACACTGCCGATGTTATTAATGAAGCGGAAGAATTTAGTAAACACGGAGTTAAGTTTGCCGCGCCTGAAATTGATATTGATGCCATTCGTGATTACAAGTCGGGCATTGTTAAAAAGCTCACTGGTGGTTTAAAACAACTTGCCAAGCAACGTAAAGTAAAAATTGTACATGGCTACGGAAAATTCACTTCTGCGAATCATATCGAAGTAGTCACTGATGATGGTACTAAAACGGTTATTGGCTTTAAAAACTGTATTATTGCCGCAGGTTCACGGGTCACTAAACTTCCCTTTATTCCTTGGAGTGATCCTCGCGTAATTGATTCGACGGGTGCGTTAGAGTTAGAAGAAATTCCAAAGCGCATGTTAGTAGTAGGCGGTGGGATTATCGGCTTAGAAATGGCGACTGTATATGATGCGTTAGGATCAAACATTACCGTCGTTGAATTATCACCAGGATTAATGCCAGGGGCTGATAGAGACATCGTGCGTCCACTAGAGCGTCGTATTAAAAAGCGTTATGAGAAAATTTATACCAATACTAAAGTCACCGCGATCACACCATCAAATGAAGGTTTAGTTTGTAGCTTTGAAGGCAAGGGCGCTCCTGAAACCGATACCTTTGACCGTGTTTTAGTCGCAATTGGTCGCACTCCAAATGGCTTACTCATTGATGCGGAAAAAGCAGGCGTAAAAGTGAATGACTATGGCTTTATCGAAGTTGATAAGCAAATGCACACCAATGTCGATCATATCTTCGCAATCGGCGATGTTGTTGGTCAACCAATGCTTGCTCATAAAGCGACACATGAAGCAAAAGTAGCTGCGGAAGTTATCGCAGGTCATAAGACTTATTTTGATGCGCGCGCTATTCCATCGGTTGCCTACACCGATCCTGAAATCGCATGGATGGGTAAAACCGAAGAAGAATGTAAAGCTGAAGGCATTGAAGTTAAAAAAGGCGCTTTCCCTTGGGCGGCCAGTGGGCGCTCTTTAAGTATTGGACGTAACGAAGGTTTAACCAAAGTACTGTTTGATAAAGCTACTGGGCAACTAATCGGTGCGGGTATTGTTGGTACAAATGCAGGTGAATTAATTGCAGAAGCAGTACTAGCCCTAGAAATGGGTGCTGATGCTGAGGATTTAAGCTTAACCATTCACCCACATCCTACCTTATCAGAAACACTAAATTTTGCAGCCGAAGTTGCAGAAGGCAGCTGTACTGATATTTATATGCCCAAGAAAAAATAAACCTTTCTCAACCCTCCTTTCATAAAAAAGGAGGGGCTATAGTTTTTCACATAAATAATTTCACAAATACGGTAGACACACGCACACCTTTTGAGGCTCGATTAAGACTCATTGAAGACGGCTTAGTAAAGCCTAGGAGGCTGATCATAAGTTATTAAACCCTCTGCCTTAACCCCCGCCACTATTATAAAAGCACGAGAGACTCCCTCGCATGAATAAAGACGCCGCTATCAATATTGCTCATATTCTCACTGAAGCTTTGCCTTATATCCAACGCTATGCAGGTAAAACTATCGTCATAAAATATGGCGGCAATGCCATGACTGATGAGAAGCTTAAACAAGGTTTTGCTCGTGATATTGTACTGTTAAAACAAGTGGGTATTAACCCTGTTATTGTTCACGGTGGCGGTCCACAAATCGGCAAAATGCTCAAGCAAATCGGCAAAGAAAGCCTTTTTGTTGATGGCATGCGCGTTACCGATAAAGAAACCATGGATATTGTGCAAATGGTACTTGGTGGGCTAGTGAATAAAGACATTGTTAGCATGATTAATCAAGCGGGCGGCAAAGCAATTGGCTTAACAGGCAAAGATGGCAATCTAATTCGTGCCAGCAAACTCGTCCTCACGCGTAAAAGTAAAGACAATCAGCCCTCCGAAATTATTGACCTTGGACACGTTGGTAAAGTAGACAGTATCGACCCTTCAATTCTCGAGATGCTGGATAATAAGGACTTTATCCCTGTCATTGCCCCTGTTGGTGTGGGTAAACACGGCACATCTTATAATATTAATGCCGATAGCGTCGCGGGTGAAATGGCTGCAGTACTCAAAGCTGACAAGCTATTACTGCTTACCAACACACCTGGTGTGTTAGATAAAGCAGGCAACTTATTAACAGGACTCAATAAACAGCTCATTAACGAGCTAAAAGCAGATGGTACGATTGAGGGTGGCATGATTCCTAAAATAGATTGCGCGCTTGATGCTGTAGAAGCAGGCAGTGGCTCATCGTGTATTATTGATGGTCGTGTTGAACATGCCGTTTTATTAGAGTTATTAACTGATGATGGCATTGGCACGTTGATTAAGTAATGATTAAAACTAGGGCTGAAATCCTAGGGAGTGTTCTCAATCAGCATCCAAGGTATCATTTTGGCTCTTTTTCAGAGCTAACTGCGTTACGATTCGTCACAATAGAATGACTATTACTCCTCAACGTGCCTTGTTACCCTAAAAAATAGTTAAAAATTAAACACTTGAAGATAATTGAGAACACCCCCTAGTCGCAGTTCTCTGTTTTCTGTTTTACTTTCTGCCTTACTTGTTGTTTTCTTTTCCGCTTCGATTTAAGCCACCGCCAAATATAACTCTCTGGCATATCCTCTCCTGTTAGGATATAGCCGAGTGCATTTATATTGTAGCTAATCATATTCATATGCTTGCGTGCTTCTAGCGAACCGCACATTAAGATTCTATCGCCACGGCGCAAGATACGATTTGATTCGGGTAAAATAACATTGCCCTTACCTCTTTTTAAAAACAATGGCACGGCTGAAATACAAGAACAGCGGTCACTAGGATCGCGTAATAAATCATTCACTAGAACTTGGTAGCCATCATCTATCAAGGTACAGATTGCTGGCGCTCTATCGGTATATATTCTAACTTCCCATAACTCCAGCATATCATTATCTGTCGCCCCTATCACACGGCTTACCAACTCATTAGCACGACTATTATTAAAGCGTGAAATAATACGTAAAAAGTCACCTAATAAGGGCGTTCGGATTAAAGCAAATATTTTATTCGCAACAACTCTGCCACGTTGCATGAGTAAATCTAAATCTGCGGCACGAAAAATATGATGACTATGATCTTCATTTTGCCGAGCAACACGAAATAAATGAGGATTAAGTTCCTGAGCAGTCATTAATATCGATAGGTTATCGGCATCATTCTCTGTACCTGCAACAATTCCAACCGCTAATTCAACGCCCGCCTTTTTTAAAGTCGACGCCTCAGTTGCACGTCCAACAACCGTACCAGAAGGTACATCACGCTTATTTCTATCTAGCTCGATAATGCGCAAATCTTCACCTTCATCATTAAGATGCCGATACAAAGCCTCACCGAACTTACCAAAGCCACAGATTATCCACATACCATGATTGGGAAAAACAGGTTCCTGTATGCTATCTCCTGGTGCTGCTGTCATCCACTCGAACAAGCTTGATAAACTCGGAGAATGTAATGCCAAGGCTAAGTGTGAAGCAAAGGTTTCAAAAGGGTTGATAACTTCATTCGCCCCAAAAGATAAGATATTTGCCTCAGCCTCTGGAGTTTCTGCCCGAGAAATAAGACGCACACTAGGGTTTAATAGCTGTGCAACAATAGCAACGGTTAAATTTACCGTATCATTACTCGCCAAGCTAATAATGCCCGTGCACCAAGGATGCTTTATCCCTGCACTCTCTAACACCTCAGAATGTGAAGCATCGGCACAAATCCATAGGGGCGGAACAGAAAAATCGGTTACTTCAAGCTCATTAATACGATCTTGATTGTTATCAATAATAATCGATAATATACCCTCTTTTGCCAAGGCTCGTGCTAACTGGCTCCCTGTATCTCCATACCCACAAATAAGATAAAAAGGCTCTCGAACTTTGGATACTTTACGGGTGAAACTATTGCGCTTGAGCTGCTGACGAAAAGCAGGGTCTTGAAAAGAACTTAAAATAGAGCCAATACTGTATAACCAAGCAATAACGGTTGCATACAGAGAGAGCAAGGTCCAATAGCGTTGTGCATCGGTAAAGGGATAAGGGATTTCACCAAAACCTATGGTTGTCCCCATAAAGCTGACGAAATAAAAAGCATGAAAAAAGGACATCTGAAAAGGCTGTCCTTTATCATCTACCCCTGGGATTAAGACAAACCCCGTCATCGAAATGGCGTAAACAAAAATTAAAAAGATAAGGGGGGAGCGTAACCGTCTAAAAAGAATGTAAATTAGGTTAGGCATAATATGCTAGGCAGTGACTCAAATAAATTATCGACGAACCGTAATGGTTTCAGCAACTAACAAAATAACGGAGGTAAAGTTTGCTAATAAAGCACCTCCCGAAAGCGAAACTACTGTTGCTAAAGAGCTGCCACTTAAAACATCATCAGAAATATGCACAACGACACCCCAAACAATTGCAGCTGCAATAAGCTGCATATCTGCAACTAAACTTGTTGCCATAAAGACTGCGCCAATATGGGTACGATCACCAAATTTTAGTACGGTTGCAACCAAACTAACGACAATTGCAGCAAATAGTTCATAGGCATTATGGTGTTCAGGAAGATCAAAGCTGCCAATAAAAAAGCCGAAGTTAAGCGTCAAAGCCAGTACTATAAAAAATGCAAAAACGACTTTTTCAGAATTCATGTTACATAATCCATAAAATTATAATTTGATATGTTTTAGGAAGCTCCTAAGCATCATATAGAAAAAACTATTGCTATAGTAATATTTATTATGAGCAATGCTAAAAAACAGTATCGTCCAAATATGAGCAATATTACTCACACTTTTGTAGCTCGGATTAAATTCACGTGATACAAAAATAGCATATAGCCACGATCTCCCGTATTCCGCTAGGAGCTTGTCCGAGAATGGTAATCGTCGTGAAAATTTGACTGATTAGCGCCTGTAATTTGCACGTTCCTAAGCTTTAGGTAATGTCACGCCTTCTTGACCTTGATATTTTCCACCACGATCTTTATAAGAAGTTTCACAAATATCATCTGATTCAAAGAATAGCATTTGTGCCACCCCTTCATTTGCATATATTTTAGCTGGTAGCGGGCTAGTATTAGAGAATTCAAGTGTCACATGCCCTTCCCACTCTGGCTCTAATGGCGTGACATTTACAATAATTCCACAGCGCGCATAGGTCGATTTACCCAAACACACCGTTAAAGTACTGCGTGGAATTTTAAAATACTCCACTGTCCGCGCTAAGGCAAAGGAGTTAGGAGGAATGATACAAACATCCGATTGCACATCAACAAAGCTACTTTCATCAAATGCTTTAGGATCAACAATGACTGAGTTTATATTAGTGAATATCTTAAATTCATCGGCACAACGCACATCATAACCATAGCTTGATGTGCCATAAGAAACAATCCGTTGCCCTTCTTTTTCACGAATCTGACCCGCTTCAAATGGGCTGATCATATCCTGCTCCAGCGCCATTTTACGAATCCAATTATCTGATTTAATACTCATACTTTATTATTCCAGCCCTTCGACTACGCTTAAACAATATTAGAGATAGGAGATACATCAAACTATTGATGCGCTTCGCTCCTTTGCATAGCCTTATCCTATACAACTCATTCCTAACGACTAACGTGCTAAAGATGTACCACCTTTGCGACTAAAGGGTAGATTAAACCACGGAAAATGGATGGAACCTGATAAATCATATTTCAAACTGCGGCTACTCAATAAATTAGGCAGTAAATCTAGCATATTACTAAAACTAAACACGAGAGGTACAATAACGACTTTAGACTCTCCCGCTGCAATTGTTACTTTTTGCTCTCTTGTACCATTCGCAACTTCAATTCCATTTAGGCGTAATCCATAGTCAAAACCTGATAGAGGTATAGGAAAACGATTAGGGTTTTTTATTTTCACCATAAACTTGGCCGAGCCACCTGAGAAACCTATTTTACCCATTTCAACCTTCTGAATGGAAACTTCTGGACGCTCAACGACCCCTTTAATTCCTGCCGAAGAACACGCTGCAAGCAACGTAACCATACCTAAGATCATTACTATTCTTTTTATCATCTGACAACAAACCCCTTAATGATTGAAAATTAGACATAACTAATGAGATTGATCATACCCGTTCACCTCCATTAAAAATATAGAATATTAATAATATCTTGCACAGACTAATAGGCATAAAAAATACCCCATTAGAAGGTTCTAACGGGGCATTGCAATTGTTTAGCAAATAGTTTTAGGTACTTTGAATGACTATATTAGGGAACTTAGTACTATAGTCCTTCGCTTGAGCTGCTAGGCGTGATGTCATTGCACGTGAAATATCCTTATACAACTCTGCAATTTTTCCTTCAGGATCAGACACTACCGAAGGATTACCACTATCGGCTTGCTCACGAATACTAATATCCAAAGGTAATGAGCCAAGATAGTCAACATCATGCTCATCCGCCATACGCTGACCGCCACCTTCACCAAAGATATGCTCTGCATTACCACATTTGCTACAAATATGAATACTCATATTCTCGATAACGCCTAGCACAGGAACTTCTACCTTCTCGAACATTTTCAAACCTTTACGCGCATCAAGCAAAGCAATATCTTGAGGTGTAGTAACAATAACAGCCCCACTCACAGGAATTTTTTGTGACAAGGTAAGTTGTGTATCACCTGTTCCTGGCGGTAAATCGACAATTAGATAATCTAACTCACCCCAGTTAGTATCATTGAGCAGTTGCTCTAATGCTTGCGTTACCATTGGGCCACGCCAGATCATTGGCGTATCTTCTTCAACAAGGAAACCAATCGACATAGCTTTTAGACCATAGTTTTCCATTGGCTCAAGTGTTTTACCATCTTTAGACTCAGGATGACCCGACATACCCAACATACGCGGCTGACTTGGACCATAAATGTCCGCATCCAAAATACCAACGCTTGCACCATCTGCAACCAACGCTAGTGCTAAGTTAGCAGAAGTTGTTGATTTACCCACACCACCTTTACCCGAAGCAACCGCGACAATATTTTTGATGCCTTCAATACGCTTCAAACTTTTTTGCACAGAATGAGCCACAATACGCTGCTCCACCGTAACCTCAGCACTATCGATAGCAGCATCTGCTTCCAACGCCTCTTTCACAACAAGCGCTAACTCATCACGATATGATCCCGCAGGATAGCCTAACTCAATGCGAACGAAGACCTTAGCGTCTTTTATATCAACAGATTTGACCGTATTAGCAGAGACTAAATCTTTCTCTAAATATCGATCCTTAACTTCTTTTAGCAACGCATCAATGTAGTCGCGTGATAGCTCTGACATACTCTATGTCTCCGTAAATGTAATAAATATTGGGGAATTCTAAAATTTGTAGGCTAATAATAAAAGAGTCATTGCCAACTAACAATAACCCTAAATCAATATAACCAACTAATTGAGTCGGGATTCTACACCAAGGAAAGTCCGACAAAAACTAGACAATATCTATGGGCATTAGAGATGACATCAAGGGAAACGAAAAATGATTATTGAAAATAAACGTCTATCATCATAATCATACCAACGCTGATTCCAAATATTCCACATTAAAGAAGTATGTTATACTTGTACAGTAGTGTACAACCTATTGGATAGTCACAGAAAATGAATACAAAAATAATAATTACATTAAACCTGTTAATTTTACTACTAAGTGCCTGTGGTGGCGGAAAATCTACAACTTCAACGCCTATTGTGCAGCCTCCTATAACGGATAATACTCGGCTCAAACGCAGTGTAAGTGATAATGCCCTAGAACAAAGTATTAAGAAACTAATGTTGGCAACGTACGGAAAAATTGCTGAACCCCATATCATGCCCTCAGTAGCAGAGATGGGAGCTTCTGCCGATGCAAGTAGCACTTATTCCAGCACTAATACGCAGGAAGCTAATGTCGATGAAGCTGATCGCTTAAAAAATGATGCTTCTTACTTATATGTTGCTTCATCAAAAGAGCCTTCCATTAATATTTACTCAACACTCAGTGGCGACGCGGTGTTAAGCAGCACAATGGCTATTGCTACTGAAAATTCACAGCTAATATCTGGTCTTTATCTCAAGGGTAATCAACTCATTGCTCTATCAGGCGATAATCGTAATTTTTGGGATGTTTGGTTTGATATTAACCATTGGAACGATCGCTCTACCCAACTTGATTTCTTTACAACCGCAGAGGGCACGCTCAGCAAAAGCCACAGATTAAGTGTCGATGGTCAGCTCATTAGCAGTCGTCGTATTGGCGATACTCTTTATTTTGCTACGCGCCATACTCCTTCATTAAAGGGGCTAAAAGATTACCCCGAAAGTGATCAAGATGTTGAAAAAAATCGTGTTTTAATAGAGTCAGCATCACTGGCTGATTTTCTCCCTAACTATAGGATTGATGGAGAGAGTAATGGTGATATTTTATCAGCATCGAACTGCTTTACGACTGCCTACACTGGCTCTGAAAATCAACAAATTAGTATTATCAATGTATTAAGTATCGACTTAAACAATAGCACTGCAAAGCCTAAAGGTACTTGTTTTATTGGTGCTGCTGAAGCTGTCTACGTATCATCTGAGTCACTTTATTTAGCAACTACCCAATACAATTATCAAACGAGTAACAATACCGCTATTTATAACCCCAATATCACGACAGATATTCATAAGTTTACGTTGGATGACGGCACCGTTACTTACAAAGGCTCGGCTCAGGTTGCAGGACATTTAGGCTGGAAACAGGCGTCAAAATCATTCCGCATGGGTGAGTTTAACAATGTGTTAGGTATCATTACTTACACGGGCAATAATGCGGGTAGCAATGCTTCTCCTGCAAAACTCTTTATGTTGAAAGAGGATGACAACAAAGTTGATACGCTTAAAATACTTTCGACATTACCAAACAATAAGCGTCCCGAAAAACTGGGCAAACCAGGTGAGCAAATTTATGCGACCCGCTTCTTGGGTAATAAAGCCTATCTGGTGACTTTCAGAACCACTGACCCACTGTATATTTTAGACCTATCTGACCCAAGTGATCCCTTTGTAGCAGGTGAGCTGGAGATTAATGGTTACTCCGATTATCTCCACCCTATTGGTGATGATTTACTCTTGGGCATTGGCAAAGATGCGATTCCTGCTAAATCGGAGGACGGTATTAGTCGAGGCGCATGGTATCAAGGCGTGAAATTATCCTTATTTGATATTAGCAACCCACAAGATCCCATCACACGCTTTCAGAGTTTAATTGGTAGTCGAGGCACAAATACTGCCGTATCGCATAGTCATCACGCCTTTACTTCTCTATTACAAGAAAATGGTGATTTGCGTATTAGCTTACCTGTACGCTTACATGAGAATGATATGATGGCGCAAGAGACCGCCCCTCCCAATGTTACACACGAATGGGAAAAAGATGCGTTATATCGCTATACCATTAATACCATTACAGGTGATATGACTAAGCTTTATAGCATTAAGTCTCCCTCAGAAGAGAGTTTCTCGACTGATTGGAGAAATCATCGCTCCGCAATCATTAATGATAAAGTCTATTACTTGTATGGTGATGATGTTATTAGTAGCGATTGGTAAAAAGTTGCTTACCAAAAACAGCTTTATTAGAAGTCTGTGATTAAAAGGCAGTCGCAGCAGTTAACCCACAGTATTTGTACTGACTCCTGAAACAACAGTAACAACAATGTAATATCACTCCCCTTTTTGGTATCCTTCAACTAACAGTAAAGTAGTTTACACTTTTGTAGCCTGTATGGAGTTTACGTAATACAGGATAGTGCGTTGCTACGATTTTCCGTATTCCGCTTAGGCTACATACGGGCTAAAAATGTGCCAATTGGTACATGAAGGATACCCACCTTTTTAGCATTTAACCCTCACACAACAAACCATACAAGGTAATAAGCATGACAGTATCATCGTTTCATCCGCCACAAAGAATTCTCATGGGGCCTGGTCCTTCTGATGTAAACCCACGTGTTTTAGAAGCACTTTCTCGTCCTACTATTGGTCACTTAGACCCTATGTTTGTTGGACTAATGGATGAAGTCAAAGTCTTACTACAAGATACTTTCCTCACTAAAAATAAATTAACAATGCCTGTTTCCGCACCTGGTTCAGCAGGTATGGAAACCTGTTTTGTCAACTTGGTAGAAGCTGGTGATACGGTTGTTGTTTGTCAAAATGGCGTGTTTGGCGCACGTATGAAAGAAAATGTTGAGCGCTGTGGCGCAACAGCAGTCATGGTTCAGGATGATTGGGGCAAACCTGTTGACCCTAATAAGTTGGAAGAAGCACTTAAAGCGAACCCAGAAGCTAGTGCTGTTGCTTTTGTTCACGCAGAAACTTCAACGGGCGCAATCTCAGATGTGGAAGCATTAGTTAAAATTGCACACGATCACGATTGCCTAACTATTGTTGATGCTGTGACATCTGTTGCAGGATCGGAGCTACGTGTCGATGACTGGAATATTGATGCTATCTATTCTGGTACGCAAAAATGTCTATCTTGTACGCCTGGTATTTCACCTGTTAGTTTCAGTGAAGCCGCAATCGAGAAAATTCAAAACCGTAAGACAACGGTACAAAGTTGGTTTATGGATCTCAACCTTGTAATGGGATATTGGGGCGAAGGTGCACAGCGTAGTTATCACCATACAGCACCCGTTAACGCACTTTATGGTTTCCACGAGTCACTCGTAATCTTGCACGAAGAAGGTCTAGAAAACTCATGGGCGCGTCATGCAGCAAATCATCAAGCACTAAAAGCAGGTATTGAAGCTATGGGCTTAGGTTTCTTTGTAGATGAAGAATACCGTTTACCACAGCTTAATGCAGTGACACTACCTGATGGTATTGACGAAGCGAAAGTTAGAAGTGAGCTATTAAACCGCTACAATCTTGAGATTGGTTCTGGACTAGGTCCTATGGCAGGAAAAATCTGGCGTATTGGCTTGATGGGTCATGCAAGTAGCCAACAGAATGTATTAACATGCCTCGGCGCACTAGACGCAGTATTAACGGATATGAATGCCAAGATCGATTCTGGTAAAGCAGTTTCTGCTGCAATGGCAGCTTATTCTTAGTTCTTTAAAAGAGCAGTAAAAAACGATAGCCAAATAAAAAGCCAGCTGAAATAAATTTCAGCTGGCTTTTTTTGTTTTTACAACTCACCACAATCTTTACATTCAAACCATATGTTTACGATGCCTTCTGCTGCTCCATAGCCGCTTTCGCCATTTCTTCAGATATTTTCCAACCATAAGCACAATCAACTTCAATACGTACTTTCATCAAACCATTCAAGCCTTTTTCCATAATAACCGCTAAAGGCGTATTCTTACGAAAACGACGATGTGGCTTGCGTAGCCACAACAAACGCATTTTATCGCTAAAAGGGAACGTTGTACGCAAAGCATCCGCAATACCAACGATATGGTCGATGCGTTGCATTGTCTCTGTTTCTTGAGGGAGAGGCTTGTCACCATTGCGAAAGAACTGCAAATGGCGTGTGCGAGTTTCAGGATCAAGCCCTAATATGCTAATAATTTCAGCATTACTTAAACTCCAACTATCGATGTACTGCATCACTGCTTTAGAAAGTGTAACCATCTCTTCTGTGCTATATTTTTTATCTGCCATTACTCTCGCCCCTTAACTTTTTTTAATGATGCTATCAATCGCCACTACATTTGTTGTAGCAGGCTCATCGATAAAGCGAGGACGCTCTGTAATAGTGATGCCAGCCTCTTTAGCGATTTCATACTCACGCGCAGAAATTAAATTAAAGCACATTTTAATATCTTCAATAGTCGCATCTTGCAAAGGTGATTGCAGACTTCTATCAGAAGGTGTTACGTCTTTAACAATATTGGCCAATGTTTTACGCATAGCCAATAAAATACGCTTTTCCGTGGTGAATTGATCTGAATTCTGAGACATGAAATCCCTCTTTTAAAATAGCGACAGTATATAATAGCCGAGTAATATACTAAGTTTTTAAGTAAGCGGATATATCCCATCCTCTATATGTGTTTATCATAAAAGCAAATATATAAAATCTACAACTCTAAAAACAAGCTTGCAGGATCTTCTAACAACTCTTTAATTTTCACTAAAAAACTCACCGCTGTTTTTCCATCAATCAAACGATGATCGTAGGATAATGCGAGATACATCATGGGTCTTATCACAACTTCACCATTAATCGCAACAGGACGGTCTTCAATTTTGTGCATACCGAGAATGGCACTTTGCGGGGGATTAATAATGGGCGTTGATAGCATCGAACCAAATACACCACCATTGGTGATGGAGAAAGTTCCACCTGTTAGCTCATTAAGTTCTAACTGATTATTACGGGCGCGATGTGCATAGTCGTGGATATTTTTTTCTATTTCAGCATGACCCAGCGTGTTGGTGTCGCGCACGATGGGGACGACTAAGCCTCTTTCGGTGGAAACCGCCACACCTATATCGTATCTACCTTGGTAGACAATATCTTGACCATCAATACGTGCATTAACTTCGGGGTAGCGTTTCAGTGCTTCAGTAGCAGCTTTAACAAAGAACGACATAAAGCCTAGCTTGATACCGTGTACACGTTCAAAACGCTCACGGTAAATTTTACGCAAACGAATAATTTCACTTAGATCAACATCATTAAAAGTAGTGAGTATTGCCGCGGTTTGCTGTGCTTCAACTAGGCGTTCGGCAATTCTTGAGCGAAGACGTGTCATTGGTACACGCCGTTCATTTTCAATATCAACGGCTGGTGCTGCTATTGGTTTCAGCTCAACAACCTGAACCTTATCTGCCACGACAGCTTCCTCAGCTTTTGATTCTATCGGCTTAGCCACCACATTCTCTGTAATATCTGCTATTTGCACTTTTTCTGTGGGAGATGATTCGCTAGTTACCTGCTCCACTACATCAACAACTTGAGGTTGAGGAATGTCATCTTCTGTATTATCTGCTGGTATTTCGTTCTCTGCCCCCTCTTCTACAAGCTCGTCAGTGGTTGACTGCAAATGTTCACTAACATCTTCTTTGAGAATTTTTCCGTGCTTACCTGAGCCTTCAATATCACTGGCTTCAATATCATTTTCAGCCATCGCCTTTCGTACCGAGGGGCTGGCAGGTGGCGGAACATCAGCGACATCTGCCTCATTACGACTGTCAGTGGCTGCATTATTACGATCTTCTTGTACTTCACTCTCTGACTTAATCAAACCAATCACTTCATTAGAGATAACCGTTGCACCTTGTTGCTCGATAATATGCGCCAGTATTCCACCAGCAGGAGCAGGTACTTCTAGCACAACCTTATCGGTTTCTAGCTCTAATAAAATATCATCTTCTTCAATGATGTCGCCCTCTTGTTTTACCCAAATGGCGATAGTTGCATCACTGACAGATTCTGGAAGTAGTGGTACACGAATTTCAATAGACATTTTTTATACTCGTTAAGTTAATGCTTTCTATAATATATTGGTAGATAGAACCACCGTTAAGTAGATTTATTGTATCCGCCTATTTACACCAGTGGCGGTAATCTCAACGCATCACGCACTAAAGCAGTTTGCTGTTGATGATGCACTTTAAACGAACCAACCGCAGGTGCTGCCGCAGATGGTCGACTCACACAGGATATTTTAACAACGTGTGCATAGGGCTGGAAACGATGTTTTATATTATCCCACGCGCCCTGATTTCTGGGTTCTTCTTGACACCATACAAATTCTTTAATGGCTTTATACTGTTTGAGAATATCTTTTAAATCATATTCTGGAAAAGGATAAAGCTGCTCTAAACGGACAATGGCAATGTCTTTTAGATTCTCCTCTTTATGAGTCGCCAACAAGTCATAATAAACCTTGCCGCTACACAAAATAAGACGTGTTTTACTGGCTTTTTCTTCTGCCGACAAATAAGGATCATCAATAACCGTATAAAACTTACCTTCAGTTAAATCAGATAGCTCATTCGTAGCAGCAGGATGACGTAATAAGCTTTTAGGGGTTAACACAATGAGCGGACGACGATAAGGGCGGATCATTTGGCGGCGTAACATATGGAAAGTTTGTGCAGGTGTTGATGGTATACATACTTGAATATTATGTTGCGCACATAATTGCAGATAACGCTCTAAACGTGCGGATGAATGCTCTGCCCCCATACCTTCAAAGCCATGTGGCAAAAACAAAGTGAGTCCACATAAGCGCGCCCATTTTTGCTCGCCTGAGGTAATAAACTGATCAATAACAACCTGTGCGCCATTAGCAAAATCACCAAATTGAGCCTCCCAAATAACAAGCGTCAGAGGTGAGGAGGTTGCATAACCATATTCAAAAGCCAGCACAGCTTCTTCTGACAACAAAGAATCAATGACTGTAAAAGTACCTTGGTCTTTCGATAAGTGTTTTAAGGGGATATGAGTTTCGCGATGATCTTGATGATGAAACACGACATGACGATGCGAGAATGTACCGCGCCCACTATCTTGCCCACTGAGACGAATATCAAAGCCATCCTCTAGTAAACTGGCATAAGCCATATTTTCCGCAAAACCCCAATCAATCAAACGCTCGCCTGTTGCCATTTGATGACGTTTATCGAGTAATTTTTGCACCTGCGGATGCAATTCAAAGCTTTCAGGAAACCGCTGACAGCTAGACGATAATGCTTGAAATTTTTCAAAACTAAAACTCGTGCTCGCAGCGGTTGTCCATTGCCTGCCTTTGTATTCATCCCAACTGATTTTAAAAATCTCTGGAATACTGCTGTAATCTAAAGTATCAACCACTGCCTTTCCTGAGGATATTTTCTCCTTATAATCAGCAATTTCTTGATCTGCTTCGCTCTCCGTCAAAACCTTTTCTTTAATCAAGCGACTAGCGTACTTTTCACGCACACCTGTTTTATTACGAATGGTTTTATACATGATGGGTTGAGTAACCGCTGGCTCATCAGCCTCGTTATGCCCGTGCTTTCGATAGCACAACAGATCGATAACAATGTCTTTACGAAAGCGCAGGCGATAATCCAAAGCAATTTGAGCCGCAAAAATAACCGCCTCTGGGTGGTCACCATTCACATGCAAAATAGGCGCATTCACCATTTTGGCAACATCAGTAGGATAATAAGTACTGCGTGTATCTGAGCTGGTGCTAGTAGTAAAGCCGATTTGGTTATTGATTACAATATGTACTGTGCCGTGGATATGATAGCCACGGGTTTGCGACATATTCAGGGTTTCCATCACCACGCCCTGCCCTGCAAATGCAGCATCACCGTGGATAACGACAGCTACAACCTGACCACCTTGATCGGCACGGCGATCTTTACGTGCACGCACCGCACCTGCAACCACAGGACCTACAATTTCTAAATGTGATGGATTGAAAGCTAACGATAAGTTCATCGGGTCTTCAACCGTTTGGATGCTACAGGTATAGCCTTTGTGGTACTTCACATCACCCATATAATAAGGATCGCCAGGGACACCTTCAAACTCTTTGAATAGCTCATCAGTCGATTTACCCATGATGTTAATCAGTACATTTAAACGTCCTCGATGCGCCATCCCCAAGATGATTTCACGAATTTTTTGCCCACCTGCATGATGAATAATTTCGTGTAAGAGAGGAATTAAGCTATCGCCACCTTCAAGAGAAAAGCGTTTTTGACCTGTGTATTTTGTATGTAGATAACGCTCTAAAGTCTCGGCTCCTACAAGCTGTTTATAGACTTCTTTTTTACGCTCAGCACTAATATCTGGCTCGGCTTCACAAGCCTCTAAATGTGATTGTAGCCACTCTTTCTCCTCTCTATCCATGATGTGCATATACTCCACACCAATGTAGCCTGTGTAGGTATTGCGCAAAGCACGATAGATATTGTCAATGGTTGGTTTACCTTGTAGATGAAAGCTACCTAGATTAAATTCACGCTCAGAGTCAACTTTATCCAAACCGTAATGTTGCAAACTAAGTTCTTCTAGACCTGTAGTAATCTTATTTTCAGATAAAGGATTCGTGTTCGCGATTAAATGACCGATAGTGCGGTACGCATCGATAAGCTGTAAAACATAAACCTGCTGGCGCTCCGCGCGTAATATATTTTCGGCTTCCGTTGCATTAAGCTGATTATTACAAGTTACTGAATGCAGCTTACTAGAACGAAACTGTTGGCGTATATAAGAGTGATTAGTACCATTTTGAAACTCTGCTGACACGGGCATATTCGAGAAGTACTTTTGCCAACTCAAAGCAACCGACTGCGGATCATCAATATAAGATTCAAACAGCAGTTCTAAATATGCTGCATTCTCCCCTTCTAATAATGAATCAGTGGGATCGCTACTTGTACTTGCTGCCCCATTCGATAAAGAATTATCGCTATTCGACTTCATTTTCCAATCCTTAATGTAAGCGTTATTTTTAGTATTTAGTGTGCTTCTTCTCTACTGTCAAGGTTGAATCATAATATTTTTTATATCCAGATAAAAAATATTTACCCTTCAAGATGATAGAGAAAATAAAATCATTTATCTAATTGAATTTTAAATTGTTTTATCAAATAGAAATAAAAAGCCCCAATCATCAAAAATAGATGATTGGGGCTTTAGGGACTTTAAAGAAATTAAGTTA
>DQSN01000201.1 GCA_015663245.1 Leucothrix mucor | reverse complement strand
TGTAGTTTTTCTGTTTCTAACTCTTTTCTTGTATTGAATAGTTCCTCCTCGGCAGAAATAAGGTCTGATTTTTTTATATGTAATTGTGTTGCCAACGCCGCTGCTTGTTCTTCATAGTTCTTTAGTTGTTTCTCACTTTCTGTTTGTAGTTGTGAAAGGTGTAAAGAAGATTGGATTTTTTCATCTTGTATTACTTGCTCAAATTGTAGTTCTGCATTTGCTTTTTCTTCTTCGAGTGCGTTGAGTTGCTTATCATATTGCGTTAGATGGGAAACCATCTCCTCATCTTTTTGGTTAAGCCGTTCTACTTGTTGATTATTTGTTATATCTGTTTGCTTTTTTAATTGTTGGAGTGTTTGTTCGAAGGATTGCTTTTGTAGGGAAACTTGAAGGGATAATTCCTTATTGTTTTTTTCTACCTTGGAAAGTTCTTCTATCCTACTCGCATATCTTTGCCGTGCATTTTCAACAGAGCGGTATTGCTCTTGCCATTGCTTATCTAAGGCTTGTAGCTTTTTCTTGCCGCTGCCTCGCAATAACCATCCTATCAGTCCCGCAATAACAGCGGTGATAATTAAACATAGCCACATTTGAGAGATAAGGTAAGTCATAACTGTTTGTCCTTAATGGTAATTTTAATATGATGGTGCTTAAAATGTACTACATTATTCTGTTACTTGTCGCGGTACTGATTTCCCCCGCACTTTTACAAAACTACAGTAGTGTGTGTGTTGCATTTTCTATATCCACTTTTTCTTTTAAATTTTGGATAGTTTGTTCAAAGGGTTTCTTTTGTAAGGAGGTTTTTAGCTTTTTCTTACCATTGTTACCTAATAGCCAACCTTGAGGAATCAGATAGGTCATTATTGTTTATCCTTAATGGTGATTTCGATACGACGGTTTTTGGCACGACCACTGGCTGTACTATTACTCGCTATAGGTACGCTGGAACCATGTCCTAATGCTGTTAAGCGTTTATTTTCAATATTTTTGCGGACAAGATATTTTTCAATACTGTTTGCTCGTCCAAGGCTGAGGGTTTTGTTGAAATTTACATCACCTGTTGAGTCGGTATGCCCATGAACTAGTAGATTAAAATCTTCACATTTTTTAGCGATACTAACAACATCATCCAATATTGTGTAACTTGATTGTTTGATGTTAGTACTGGCGCTTTCAAAGTGAATGGCTGTCGATAACACGCGGTTAAAATCAGCCTGACAACTTTTTGCTAACTCTTCAGAAGAGTTGGGGGTTGTGATGGGTAATTCAGGAATTTGTGATGGTGCTGCTTCTACGAATTTGAAGCTTGCATTGATAGCATCGGGTAGTTGTTGGTTTATTTCTTGTTCTAAATCCTCAGTTTTAACCCCTGCTAACATGACTCCCTCAAGTTGTAGATTATTTTGGTTGAACTTGGCTGTTGCAGTTTTGAACTGTTTGAGTTGTTGGGTAATAGGAGCGAAGGACTGGTTGATAAAGTTAGGACTAACGACATCACTTACTTGAATCTGATCCGATATATTTTCTTTAGCATATTGCTGTTGTATAGAGCTTAATAGTGACTGATGAGAGGTTTTATCTAAAGTGCCTTTGAGGGTAATTTTTTGATCTTCAAGTTTAGTGATTAGTAACTCGTACTCTGCTTTAGGTGCAGAGTCAATTACAGACAACGCTAGGGTGAGTTGGTTGTCAATGACATTGTAACCATTAACTCTAGCAACTTGCTCGGCAGCTTCTATCGCACTCTTATTAGGAGCGACACCCGTTAATTTAATGTCGCGACCATCAACACTTACTTTAGCCCAAGGCATATTGGTATTATTTAGAGCTATTTGTGCGCGCGTATTAATATCCTTTTGAATGATAAGAGGGGTGTTTTTTACATAAATGCAGTAATAGCCTAATAAAATAATCATTATCAGGGCTAATAAAAATATGAATAGGTTTTTCATCAAATATCCTAATACTTATTAATAGCTGTATTAATAAGTTGCGATGTAGTGGTGTTTCTTTCTTTATACCATTCGTAGTAATGTCGATACACAATATCGGTTTTTCATTACATATTCTGGGTAATATTCACGCTAAATGTATAGATGTTAGTCATATTAAATAGTTTATTTTATTTCTTTAATTAGTAATAGTTATTAGCTTGAATTTATTAGATTTTTTTATTAAATAACTATAAATAACTGAGCTTTTTAATCATACTTTCTCGCTATAACATATGTGTATTTTCAACACAGTAATATTTTTAGTTGTGAAGCTCACAAATTCTCCCTCCTAATAAATGAGACGAAATGGAATTCAGTAAAAATAACTCAGCTCTATTGCAATCAGTTTATCCTGAACTTAAACGATTAGCATCTATCTATATGTCTAGAGAACGAGCAGGGCATACTTTATGTCCAACGGCTTTAGTCAATGAAGCTTATTTAAAACTCTGTTCAAGTCAGGATATTGAGAGTAAAGATAAACAACATTTTTTAGCAATTTGCGGACGTTGTTTACGGCAGGTTTTAGTCGAACACTCGCGGGTAAAGAATGCTTTAAAGCGAGGTGGCGACCGTACCTTTATGACTCTGCATGAAGATGCCTGCGGGGATAATAAATCCAGCGATCTTGATATTGATATTATTGCTTTGGAAGAATCACTAAAACAGTTGGAGCGGTTAGACGCGGTACAGGTCAGGGTGGTGGAACTACGCTTCTTTTCAGGGATGACCATTGAAGAAATTGCAAATGTTTTGGATTTATCTGAATCAACTATCAAGCGTAAATGGACGATGGCCAAAGCATGGCTATACAAGGAGATAAAAAAATAGACACCACAACCTTTGCGCAGATAGAAGAATATTTTTCCTCTGCGCTAGCAATTGATGAAAATAAACGTATGAAATGGCTCGAAAAAGCCCTTCAACACGATGCTAGCCTATTGCGCGAGGTTCACTCTTTATTACTGGCTCACCATGAGTCAGATACATTTTTGACGACGCCACTCCCATTGAAAAAAACCATTGATGAAGTTACCCAACGCTGTCCTGATCTAACAGGGCGGCGTTTGGGTGTTTATGAAGTGACACATAAAATAGCGCGTGGTGGCATGGGGCGCATTTATTCTGCAAAACGTATTGATGGCGAGTATGAACAAGTAGTTGCGATTAAAGTGGTAGAAGTTGCGAACATTAATATTGAGTTATTTCTAAAAGAGCGCCAGCTACTTGCTGATATTCATCATCCTAATATAGTTACCTTGCTGGATGGAGGTACTCTGGAAGAAGGTTTTCCATACCTTGTAATGGAGTTAGTCGACGGCATAGCGATTGATGAATATGTCTCCGCACATCATTTATCCTCTGAAGAGATTGTTAAGCTGTGTAGCGACCTTTGCCAAGTCGTTGATGATGCTCACCAGCAAGGAATAATTCATTGTGATTTAAAGCCTGATAATATTTTGGTGATTAGTAAGGGAAGTCGTCAAGGCACCCTAAAACTTTTGGACTTTGGTATCGCGCAGTCCATATCGGCGAGTAATGCTACACCTATCTCTAAATCGATTGGCATAACGCCAGAATACGCCAGTCCCCAACGTCATCAGCGTACAGTGCCACATAATAGTGATGATGTTTTTAGCCTTGGCGTCATTTTTGGTCAGTTATTAAGTGATCAGCCGCTTTCCCTCATCCAAAAAACAGATGCCGTAAAGAAATCCTATAGAACGGCGGATATCAATGCCTTGATTAAGCATATTGATAATAAAGAGTTGGTTCAGATTTTACGTAAAGCAACCGCAGATAAACGTCATGGGCGTTATGCTTCTGCTAAAGCTTTTCAGGCAGACTTAGATAATTGGCTAGATGAGAAACCCATTAGCGCGGCTCAAGGTGGTTGGTGGTATTTTTACAGTAAATATATTTACCGCTATCGAAACATCCTCTTCATTATTTCCATCTTTGTACTGGGGTCTGTAACGCTAGGGCAGGTAGTTGGGCAATACTTCGAGAAACAAGAGAGCGAAGTATTGCGCCAAGAAGATGCCGTTGAAGCCGTTGATGACTTGGATAGGTTGCTTAGTACTATTCCACATACACCCAGCTTAGAAAAAGAAGTAACCATCTTGATCGTTAGTCGCTTGAAGAACTGGGAAAAAGTAAACCCTGATAATCCAACCCTAAAAAAACTCTATGCTGAGATACTCATTCGCATGGCAAATATAAGCGGTCATCCTTATTATTTGAATTTAGGTAATATTGCTGATGCGCGCTCCTATTATGAAACCGCCTTGAGTTTGTATGAAAAGCTGGAAGGTATCGAAGAAACACAGCTAGAGTCATCTATTCAAAAATCAGCAAAAATAAATCAAATTTTTATACGCCACCGTCTGGCAGAGTTGAGTATTTATAATGATGCGAGCTCAGCCACAAAAGGCTGGAAAGCGATGCGCTCAATACGTGAAGAGCTAAATAATGAAAACTTTATAAGTTTGTCACGTAAACAACAAATTCTGATTCTGAATATGTTACTGGCAGGAGCCTACGAAAGTTTGCGTGTTAAAGCCTATGAAGAATCATGGGACTTACTGGCTAAAGCACGAAAAATAATGTTTGAGGAAGACGTAAACCCTACTAATCGCTCAGCAGAATCCCAATATCTTCATGCTTTTTATTATGAAATTAAGGGGCATCTATACTTCTTGGAAGGTAATGTAAATGCTGCGTTAAGTGAGTACAGCAAGATTGTAAGACCTAATTCAGATGATGATTTGGGAGCAGGGCGTTATCAATATTTACTCATTCGAGTCGATAGTGCTTCTGCGTGTATGGGGTTTCAACAAAAATCCCCTTTGATGAAAGCTCAGCATTTTAAATATTTTGATTATGCGCGTATAAAACTAGAAAGCTTAGCCAATGAATATCACGATGTTCCTGCTTTAATGTATCAATCACAGCGTATGAATATTAGCCATGATGTGAGGACTGCTACTGGAAAAGATAAGTTCTGTGCTGATCCTATAAAATTTTTATTGCCTGCGATGTGAGTAAATACTCCTGAGTCCTAAGCCTCTAAAAAGTACCATACTTCAAAAAGGTGCTTTCCTATGTTGTTAAATGTATATATTTGAATGTTTGATAATCAATGGTGATTAAATATTATTCGTATTTTTATCAATAGCTTATAATTAAACCATCGACGATAAACTTGATCTTGTTCTTAACTTTTCTTCGCATGTCAAAGTATAAGAAGCCAATATGTAAAGTTACAACGCTTTTTTGTGAGTATCTGAAAGTGGAATTACCATTAGGTAGGTTAAAGCTACCACTAGTCATTGATTAAGGACTGTTAAAAACTAATTTTTCGCATTCAGGTACATAATAGATTGGGTCGTAGTTATTTACGGTCAGTCCAGGTGGGGTAGGACTACATATTCATAGATTGGTGGAAATTAATTTATGGTGTCAAGGATGATTTTATGTAGGATTTTATAATGAAAAAAATACTTATAAGCACAATTTCAGTAGTTTCAATATTCTTGTTATCAGAATCTATTTTAGCGGCAGGTTCATCGGTTAAAGCACGGCTTCAGTCACAAGAGCTTCGTATTCAAAAAGGCTGTGATAGAGGCCAGATAACAAATAATGAAGAGCTATTGTTAAGAAGAGAACACAAAAAAATAAAAGCAATGGTAGAGCGGTTGATGCGTAATCGACCCGTATCTGTAAAAAGTAAGAAGAAAGTGCATGTGGCATTAAATAGGGCTAGCGTGCATATTTTTAAAAAGCGGTATAACAAGCAATCGAAACGACGCGGACGAAGTAAGTAGCGTGTTAGTTCGTAGCAAGCCTCCTAAGGAGAAGTTTTCCGTATAAGTTGCATAATACGTGCGGAGAGTTCCTCAATAGAGCTTGATGAAGTATCAAAAATATTTAGCTCATAACGGTTAAATAACTCTAAGGCGTGGCGTACTTCAGTTTTGCAATTGGCGCGTGATGCGTAATGGCTAGCAGAACGCCGCTTTTCACGTATCTCAGCCAAGCGCTTGGGGTTAATCGTTAAACCAACTAATTTCTCTTTATTATTTTTTAGAATTTGTGGAATATCATCTTTTAAGAAATCATCTTCAGTGAGTGGGTAATTAGCGGCACGCAAACCAAATTGTAGAGCAAGATAGAGGCAAGTTGGTGTTTTCCCCGAACGTGAGACTCCCAATAAAATCACATCCGCATTATTAAGGTTCTGCATGCTCATGGCGTCGTCATGGACAAGGGCGTAATTTACAATATCCATACGGTTATCATAAGATTTAGGATTATTAAGCCCGTGACTCATGCCTGATATAGCAGTAGGACGAATGCCAATATCATCACTTATCTCATTTATATAACGAGTGAATAACTCATAATAATAACAAGGCGCAGCCTCAAGTATTTTATTGATTTTTATATCAGTCATAGTGGCAAAAATGAGTGGCTTATTTTTACTAGTGTGAGTTTCTTTTTGTATCTCTTCAACTAGTTCATATGCCTTTTCCTCTGTGTTTACAAAGGGCTTATGATGATGAGTGAATTCAACATCAGGAAATTGTGATAATAAGCTAAAACCCAGTGATGTTGCTGTTATCCCTGTACTTTCGGATACAAAATATACTGTGCGGCTAATTTTTTTCATGGCAATATTCTCTGTGTAAGGTCGCTACTGTATTATTCTCAGTTTAATTTAAGCATAGGGCATCTTGAAAGCATGAATGATGAAAATATTTATAAAGACCTCAAACAGCTCGGCGGCGAAACTAAGCTACCTGATTCTCCAGAAAGTGCTTTACTGGAAAGTGTTGATAATCCTCAATCGGATATTGATTATGTGGTGCGTTTTACCGCTCCAGAATTCACATCGCTATGCCCAATGACAGGACAGCCTGATTTTGCCCACCTTATGATTGATTATATTCCAGGCGCAAAATTAGTAGAGAGTAAATCACTTAAACTATATCTAGGTTCTTATCGTAACCACGGTGCATTCCATGAAGATTGCACCGTAGGTATTGCCAGAAGACTCATTAAAGAAATCGACCCTAAGTGGCTACGCATAGGAGGCTATTGGTATCCGCGTGGAGGCATGCCGATTGACGTATTTTATGCGTATGGAGTAGTGCCTCAAGGCGTTTGGATACCAGAGCAAGCAGTGCCGCCTTACCGTGGTCGGGGTTAATAAGTATTGGGTGTATTTTAGTTTTCATGTGATTAAATACTTCTTAGTTCTCGGACAGGCTCCTAGGTTGTTGGAGATGAAAATATCCTTAATTATTGGTAATAGCGCGTAAATATATCAACCTCTTCACGAGGTGTACGATAACTATTAACCAGAGCATTTTTATCTTCATAACCTAGCGCCATTCCACAGAGTAATAAACGATCTTCTGGGTGTTCTAAAAAGGGGTTAATGATGTGAGGGTAATCTGCAATTGATGCTTGTGGGCAAGTTGCCAGCCCTTGATCGACAGCAGCTAACATAACAGACTGTATAAACATGCCATAGTCCATAAAAGAGCCTGTTTTCATGTCTTTATTCATAAAGAATAACAACATGACGGGAGCATCAAAAGCTCGATAGTTAGCCGCCCACTGATCTAGTTGACGTTGTTTGTCTTTACGCTTTATCTCTAATGTGGCGTACATTTGCAAGCCACAAGCTCGACGGCGGGCTTTGTAAGGCTCTATCCATTTGTCAGGGTAATAGTCATAGTCAGCTTTGCCTTTATCACCATCTCGAAAGGCGGTTTCAATTTTTTCTTGTAACTGTCGTTTCTTTTTTCCTGTGATAACGGCAACTTGCCAAGGCTGTGTATTGACGCCTGATGGTGCATGGCTAGCGGCTTGAAGGAGGGTATTTATTTTATCTTCTTCGACTGCTTTATTTAAAAAAGCACGGACTGATTTTCGTTGTTGTAGGGCTTCTATAACATCCACGAATAACTCCTTTTAAATTAATTACTGATATCCTGTGTACAATACTTTCGCCAAATGGAAAATGTAGGGCGGATAAGGAATGCCATCACCGTCAATCGTTGATATTTTGTGGATGGCGCTACTGCTTATCCACACTGCGGAGAGATTGGCGAAGGTATTAGATACTCACAATTATAATGCAAAAACATCACTGCCAATCACCTGTAATGACAACGTATTGGGAATATCACCCGCTTATTGGGCAGCTTCAGGTAGATCACTTGGTTTATTGCCTTATTTGATCGCAAAACAGGCGCTTCGGGGCGTTCTCAATTCACAATCTTTAGAGTCGATGATACGAATGAAAAATCAAAAAGTTGATATATTACTGGTGGGTGCAGGTGCGGTGAGTTCCACATTAGGCTCTATGTTAAAACAACTCGCCCCTAATTTATCGGTTCTTATGGTTGAGCGATTGGATAAACCACTGCAAGAAAGTAGTGCAGGCTGGAATAATGCAGGCACAGGGCATGCGGCGTATTGTGAGCTTAATTATACACCAGAGCTAGAAGATGGCAGTATTGATATTCGTAAAGCATTTGGTATTAACGCACGCTATGAAGTTAGCCTGCAATACTGGTCATACCTTGTAAAATTGGGGGCGCTTCCTTCTCCTGAGCAATTTATCAACCCTGTTCCACATGTCAGCTTTGTGTGGGGTGAAGATAATGTTGAGTTTTTACGAAAACGGCATCAAGCACTCATCGATCACCCTATGTTTGCAGCAATGGAGTTTAGCGAAGACCCTAAAGTATTACATGAATGGATGCCTCTCCTTATGAAAGGTAGAGATCCGATGCAAAAAGTTGCCGCAACACGCGTTGCTCATGGTACAGACGTAAATTTTGCAGCGGTTAGTCGAGGCATGATAGGTCACTTACAAAAGCAAGATAATTTTGAGTTACTTTTAAATACTTCCGTTACAAATTTACAGCAGGAAAATGACAAAAGATGGAACGTCACACTTAAAGATAAAATGAGCCTAAGCATTCGTAACATCAATGCTGGTTTTGTTTTTGTGGGTGCGGGTGGCGCGGCATTGCCATTATTGCAAAAGGCGGCTATTCCAGAAGCCAAAGGCTACGGTGGTTTTCCTGTTAGCGGACAATGGTTAGTGTGTAAAAACCCTAAAATAGTCGAGCAACACATGGCTAAGGTTTATGGCAAAGCTTCGGTTAACTCTCCGCCGATGTCTGTTCCACATTTAGATACTCGACTAATTGATGGTGAGCAGGCTTTGTTATTTGGTCCTTTCGCAGGTTTCACCACCAAGTTTCTCAAACAAGGTTCTTCTTGGGATTTATTCAAATCCATTAAGTTGAATAATCTATGGTCGATGATCAATGTTGCCCTAAGAAATTTTGGTTTAATCCGTTACTTAATCAAAGAGGTCTTGCAAGACCAAAGCGCTAGAATGGAAGCTCTGCGTGAATACTTCCCAGAAGCTCATGATACCGATTGGGCTTTTGCAACAGCAGGGCAGCGTGTACAAATCATCAAAAAATGTTCTGAAAAAGGTGGAAAATTAGAATTTGGAACAGAAGTAATTCACGCAGAAGACGGTACTTTAGCCGCATTACTTGGTGCATCACCAGGAGCATCTATCTTAGTCCCCATTATTTTAGAAGTTATTGAAAAATGTTTTAGTGAGCAGTTAGCAAGCGATGAATGGCAAGCAAAAATAAAAGAAATTATTCCCTCTTACGGAATATCTATTGTCTCGGATCAGGCACTGTTTATGTCTATTAGGGAAGATACTTTAACAACACTTAAACTTGATCGGCTTGCGGCGATGCCTGTTTTATTAGAATAAACTGCTAGCCAATAAAATCATCTGTTGGCATCGTTCTATTTTTAGAGGTTTTATATAAAGCAATGGAAAAATCAAATATACACTTTGTCAACGAATTGACGGAGCTATTAAAGCCATTTGAGCAATCACTAAAGCAACTCAAAATACAGAAAATAAAATTAATCATCCATGTAGGCACACCAAAAACAGGCACAACGAGCTTACAAACCTACCTAGATAAAAAACAACGGAAGCTCAGAGGAAAAGGAATTCTTTATCCGCATAGTCTTGAAAAACTAAAAAATACCACTGCACCAAAACATCAGTGGTTTGAGAAAAATCTAGTCACAGCAAATTTGGAAAGCTTTCTCGAAAACTTTAAAAATATAATTTCGCAAGTTAAAAAAGACACCCATACAATCATCCTGTCCTCTGAAGGTATTTATAATTACTGGTGGGATTTTCCCGAAGAATCAAAAGAGACTTTATGTGAGTTGAGTAAACTCTTTGATATTGAAGTCTGGGTCTGGTTTCGCGAACCACTCGCGTTTATTGAAAGCTACTATAAACAATGTATTCGTAACCCGAAAATTGAAAGTAACCCCTGTTACGGCAAAGACCTATCTTTTGCTGAAATGTTAGAGTTTAAATGGTTTTCCCGACATCTAAACTACCAAGGCTTTGTTACCGAATGCCAAACATTATTTGGCGAAAATAATGTTTCAGTCTTTAACTACGAGGCAGATGTAGTACAAGAAGTTATGCAAAAACTAGGGTTAGCAACGCTCCATGACAATCCTACGCCAAGAAAAAATAAAAGTTTAAACAGTGTATCTATAGAACTACTAAGAATGATAAATCACTATGATGTTAAGGCAAAAGATAAAGAGCTATTGAGATGCCTCATTTAAAAAAAATCAACGGGATTCTTGATAGTTACGCGAATGATACTTTGATTGATGAAGAGTCTAGAAAAAGAGTGCTGAATATAT
>DQSN01000043.1 GCA_015663245.1 Leucothrix mucor | reverse complement strand
TCAAGAGAGCTTCATTAGCAATATTAAATCTTCTGCTCAAAAGCATTTTTCCTGTATATTTAAATACTTTAATTACTTACACGACCTCTACATACATGCTAACCCTCCACTCCAGTAATCACTTAGAGAATCTCAGCCAACAATTTGCAGAGCTGGTCTCCCAACCTTTAAACAATGTCTTCGCATCGGAACAAATCGTAGTACAGAATGCGGGCATGGGTCGCTGGCTATCCATGCAAATGGCACAACAGTTGGGCATTAGCGCAAACTATAAGTTCCTTTTTCCTGCGGAGTATATGTGGGAATTATTGCGCAAGGTTGTGGACAATGTACCAAAACATGACCCCAGCAAGCCTGATGTTTTACGCTGGCGTTTAGTCTCTTTGTTTATGCAACAAGCGGCACATTATCCCGAGCTGGATCATTATTTAAAAAATGACTTAGCGGCTTGGGATTTAGCCAATGCCTTATCACCTGTACTAGATCAATATTTGTTTTATCGCCCAGAATGGACACTAGAGTGGGAAGCAGGCAATTTTGCTAAAGACGATTGGCAAGCACGCTTATGGCAAAGCATCATTATGGATGAGCGGCGTGATAAGCGCCAAGTAACGCACTGGCTTGAGTTACAAGAAAATTTCATATCCGCATTTACCAATAAGTATAAAGACCAAAGCGATAACTTCCCCGAGCGAGTCAGTTTTTTTTCCGTACCAACTTTATCCCCTGGTTATTTACGTCTACTCGGTGAGCTATCAACACAAACAGACGTACACCTATTTGTGATTAACCCTTGCCGTGAATACTGGGGAGATATTGAGTCCTTAAAACAGCAATCCAAACGCCCCGCAGAAGAACAGTCCTACTATGATATTGGTAATGGTTTACTCGCCTCAATGGGCAAACAAGGGCGTGATTTTATTGATCAGCTCCACGAACTCACGGTAGAGCTTAACAACAAAGAAGACTGGGTAGAGTTAGATAACAATACGGTTTTACACAGTATCCAGTCCGACATTCTAAACCTACAGGAAACACTCGTTGAGCAAGATGAAACAACATCTCTCCAGCTGCACTCCTGCCATACTCCCATGCGTGAAGTTGAGGTATTACACGACCAAATTCTCGCCGCTATAGAAGAGTCGGACAATTTAAAACCAGCAGATATTGTGGTGATGACATCTGCTATTGATATTTACGCCCCCTATATCGAAGCCGTATTTTCAACAGCCGAACAAAACTTACCGTTTAGTATTGCCGACCGTAGTATCGCTAGTAGCAAACCCGAAGTTGAAGCTTTTCTCAAAATATTAGACCTACCTGAGCAACGCTTTAATGTAGAAGCGGTATTTGAATTATTAGAATACTCCAGCATCCGCGAACAATTTAATCTCGATGATAAGCAAGTGCTGCAATGTCGCAATTGGGCGCAAGCGAGCAATATTCGTTGGGGTGTCAGTCGTAAGATGCGTATTACTAGCGGTCTTCCCGATACGTTTGAACATAGTTGGAAATATGGAATAGACCGTATGTTACTAGGCTATATGATGCCTAGTGAACAATTATTTGATGATTCTTCCCTACTGCCCTTTAATGAAATTGAAGGCAGCGACGTACAGGTATTATCATCCTTTAAAAGCTTTACCGATAGCATTTTTCAACTCTGGGAGTGGACATCGCAAAGCCTAGCAATAGACACTTGGGTCGAAAAACTACAAGCACTAGCCCAAGCTGTTTTTCCAGAAGATAGCGACAATAGTGCTATTTTTAATGCGCTCGATACCTTAAAGCAGCAACAAACTTTGGCCGAATTCGATCAAACTATCCCCTTTAGTATCATCAAAAAAGCATTGAGTAGCTTGTTAGAATCCTGTGGTGAAGAGCGTTTTATGAGTCGCGGCATTACTTTCTGCGCACTTGTCCCCATGCGTAGCGTCCCGTTTAAAATGATCGCCTTGCTTGGCATGAACGACGGATGCTTCCCTCGTCAGGACCAACATCATAGCTTTGATAAAATGGCGACCAATAAACGCAAAGGTGATCGTTCAAAGCGTGATGAAGATCGCTATTTATTTTTAGAATCAATACTCGCCGCAAGGCAACGACTTTACATCAGCTTTATCGGGCAAAGCGTGCAAGACAATAGCCGTCTACCACCTTCTGTCGTTGTTAGCGAACTACTCGACTATTTAGCAAAAATCAGCAACTCAGATCAACAAAGCTGGATCACCCACCATCCTTTACAAGCCTTTAGCCCACGCTATTATGACAATAATGAGGCAGTATTTTCCTACGTTAAAGAATACTTACAACTACATCAATCCGATGACAACAGCACCAAAACCAGCTCTGCATTTTTAAGCCATAGACTGACCGAGCCTGATGAAACATTTAAACACATCAGCTTGGAGCAGCTAATCCGCTTTTACAAAGCCCCCGCACGTTTCTTTTTGCAACAACGCTTTGGCATCCAGACTTTTGATGATAATGATGTGCTCCCTATTCGCGAACCCTTTGCATTAGAGCCTTTTGTAGACTCACAAATTCGTCAGCAAGTCGCTAGATCAATAGCCTCAGCGCATCCACTTGATGCAAAACTAAGCCGCGCTAAAGGTTGGTTACCCCATGGTGATATTGGTGATGAAGCCTTCAAAAAGGAAGCAGATGTCGTACACGATTTTTTTGCCAAGTACCCTGAGCTACAACAGCTAGAATCACATCAACAAAGTTTTCATCTTGAGCTCGGAGAATTTAGTCTTACAGGAAAGTTAACTGACCTAGCCACAACAGCCTGTGTGAAAGTCAATTTGGGACAGTATTATACAGGTGACTTGCTGGCTATTTTCTTACATCACCTAGTAATGAACGCCACACCTTTAGAATCGCCACTCACCAATACCTTGGTATATCAACCCAGTGGAGCATTTCGTTTAAATACCATCAAGACTATAGAGGCAAAGGCATTACTAACGCAGCTGCTTGAGGGGTATTGGCTAGGACTGCAACACCCACTTTATTTCTTTCCCAAACCTGCCTACAAAATGTATGAGAAAGGTAGCACCGCTAATTTAACAGCGGCACAGTCAGCATGGGATAATACATTTTTCGCTAATGAGTCTGAGAAATTTGAAAACAAACTTCTCTTTGCAGGACAAGATGTTTTTAATGATGAGTTTCTCAAATTTGCAGAGCTAACCTTCGGAACAATGGCTGATATTAGCTCAGAGCTTTAGGAGTTGCATATCTCCCGTAAATGTTCACGTGAGGCACTTAACTCTGGATCATACTTTAGATAGTAAGAATTCACCCAGCCATTTTGACCATTCCAACGCACTTTTTCCCATGTAGAAGTCCCATTCTTAACCGCCTTTATAGGCAACTTAACAATCCCCACGGCGTTATGTGGCATGGTTTCTACCACATCCATATTTCTTCCCGCGCCCTTACGCACATTCAAGCTACTTCCACTATCCACTTTTCTTACGCTATAAACTTTTACAGGGTAAAGCTTTCCTGTGAATTTTTGCTTTGGATAGCCACAGCAAACTGGCAGTTTAGGATTACTTTGCAAACAACTAACGCGTTCCAACTTAACTTTTGTTGCCTCTGGGTCTAAGACTAAATAACTTGAATCAACCCAGCCCTCATGGTTATTCCAACTCACTTTTTGCCAAGCCGAACGAGAACGTCCACGCGCATTATTATTTAATCGAAGACTAATCCAACGAGCATTGCGAGGCAGCTCAAGCAACACCTTAGAATTAACGCTTGGAGTCTCGCGTAGGTTCAAAACACCGTTTGGTCCAACATTATTAACGCGATAGATCCCCTGAGGGTTAGCCATAGCCTGATGATTCATCAAAGCAAATGAGACAAATAGAGTAGTAAGTACAAAATTATTCCTGAGGGGCATTTAGATTCAATCCTTTAGTCGTCTAAAAAAAACGACAGAATGTACACTAATTAATCAACACCATCCATCTTATTTATATTGATGTTTGTTACAAAGCCTTTTACTCAAGCACCCATTATCTCCAATGAAGCCAGCATATTGAGATTCTATTTTTTTGACTAATTAATAACCTATTAAGCTTTCCAATGATACATTGCTCCAAAGTTTACTTGAGGATGAAAGGGAAAGTTTCTGATTTATTTAAGGCTTTAAATTCTCAGATAAGCACAAGGAAAGAAGCAAGGTCACCCGCAAAAATACTTCACTATTTTTACTAAAACTAGAACCTACTGCTTCATCTTGTGAAAATAATAATTATATTGGGGAATATAATGCCGAAAGCATCATACACATCATTACTTGCAACCACTTTATCTATCATCTTTTTTTTGGCTTTTAGCGCTACTGTCGCACAAGCAGAAACTGTCTCAATCGTAACTTATTACGGCAAAACAGGCGGTATTTTTGGTGATGGTAAGTTAAATATTGTAGGCAATAAAATAAATGGCAGGGATGTCTGCCCTACTGCTAATACCAATGCTAACGCTACACCTGGTTGCGATATGAGCAGTGACTCTGGCTATCAAAAAAATGATCCTAATGATC
Source organism: Leucothrix mucor (assembly GCA_015663245.1). Lineage (GTDB taxonomy): Bacteria > Pseudomonadota > Gammaproteobacteria > Thiotrichales > Thiotrichaceae > JAGLBW01. The sequence continues at coordinate 12,847 of DQSN01000043.1, read as the reverse complement.
CTACTGATGATACTTACACGGGTGATTTGATTGTTAGAACCAGTGATCTTTTTGAGTTGTATGCAGGTTGGGCGGTTAATGGTACATCTGACCCTATTACCTTAAGTTCTACTTTGCCAGCCAATAAAGGTCTTGCATGGGATGCTCTTCCCTCTAGCTGTAAGGCAGGTTCTTCTATCTCTGCTGATGGCTTAACGATGACCTGTGTCCGAATAGGTTATGATAAAAATGGGATTGGCTCTTACTCAGAAGACTTACCTTTTAATATCAAAGCATTGCCTAGCACCCCGAATGGTGTTGTACCTGGTGAATTGAGCATAACGATCACAGGGCCTTCCGTAACAAACTCAGACACAACGGAAGGCAACTCCATTATTATTACCGCCGCACCGAAGTGGAACTTACAAAAAGCAACCTATAATTACACAAAAAATTATGAGATGGGCGGGGTAAAAGGCTATATCGTAAGGTATTTATATTACCTTGAAGCGGATGAAGTTATCGATGAAATAGACTCCGCTTCTGCCGTTTTAGGCAATGAGTCTTTGGGTGAAAATTTCACCTTAGAGTTTGATGATATTTTACAATATTATGAGGTCATCAATAACAGCAGAACAACAACGACTAAAGACTTACCCAATGCAGAGTTAATTGGTTGTGGGCTAAGTTATTCTCATAACTCTGATCCTTACCCCGTTTATAATACCGCTAATCCTGATCGAAGTGTGGCATCTCCTGCAACGGATATGAATATCACGTGTACTCAAGCAGGTGGTAAAGGATCGCCTATCCATATCAAACATACGGGTATTGATGCTTCACTGAAGCATGTGCCTACAAAAACTCGAACGGGCAATATCACCCCTTTAACACGCTCAACGATTGCGATTGGTAATATTGAAATATTTGTTCCCTACGCTGATATTCTTGCTTATGGCAACTCCACCCCTTCTAATGACTCAGGAACATTGTATACAAAAAACACAGTTACCAGCTTTGACCCTGTTTCAATCTCAGGTCAATCTAACTTTGGGGCAGAAACAGAAAGTACCAATGATAACGCTGTTGATGCTAATCTTTACTACTGTGGCCCTCAGTGTGTCGGGGGGAATTTCTATAAATGGTATATTAAAAATATTAATAGTGTTACTCCCATCGAAACAGCCTCTGGTTGGTATTCAGGTGATGGGATACTCACACCAGGTAGAAAATTTGGCGCTAGAATGCAACTTTCTAATAGTGGCGGCAAGGCATTTGCAGACAGTATTCTTTGTGATGTCATTGATACCAACACCCAAGATATGATTGATATTGTTGGCCAAGAAGGGCAACACGCAGCCAAACCCTATTGGAATACAGCAAGTTACAATTATGTCTTTGAATATGCAACAGGTTATGTCGGTGCATGGCCACCGCCTATTGATAATAATAATGCGGCAGCCGTTATTACTGAATGTAGCGACCCCAATATCACATGGCATGCAACAACAGGCGCGGCAAGGGCCGTTGCCCCCATCAGTAAAATTCGCCTACGCCTTTTAAATGGAGAAGGGCCTATTGGCGGACAAACGGTGGGTATGTTAATCAATTTGCAAGCTCGAAGTGATGATCAAAGTGGTCAGATGCTACCCAATGGCACTAATATTGTGAACTATACTGCCGTTTACGATACCATTTATAATAAAAGCAGACCTGATAACTGGTATGGCGCATACCGTAAGCTCCATAGCTACCCAACCCTTCCAGAAAGTGGTGATTATAAAGCAGACCGCGCGGTATTAACCCGAGCCATTGTGAGAACTCAAGAAGATCTTAGTTTATCAGTCGTCGAACCAGGTGATGTTGTTGCGGCAAGTATTCACTCGACCTTTACAGCCGATGCTTCAGGCGGTGAAACCAATACCGTCAAAGTAATTGAATTCCTTGATGCAGGTTTAAAATATGTCATTGGTAGTGGCAATATTGGAGACCCTAGTTTTGGCAGCTGTTCAGACCTTGAGGATGGAACACTAAAAACTAGCTGTACCGCAGATGATCAAATACTGATATGGGATTTGGGGATGCGTACTGCAAACCAGCCGCTTGATGATATTACCTTTGAGATTTCAGTGGGTGCAACGGCAGAATCAGGAACGATTCATACCTATACTTTTATTAGCTCACCGAGTGATAGTAGTTTGCTTTCAACCAGAACCGCTAACCGTAATATGACAGTTGTTGTTCCTTCTGCTTTATTGATTTCTAAAGAAGTGAATACGCCTTTTCGTACTATTGACCAATCACCCATTGAATTTACTACCTTTATTAGAAACGGTGCGAGCAAGAATTTAACCAATCTAGACGTTATTGATGTTCTGCCTTTTAATGGTGATGGAACTTTTGGTGTGGATTTTACCGTCAGTACAACCACCATTAGCCATAAACGCTTTCAAGCAACCGCTTTTACAGGAAGTTATGAGTTTTTAAGTGCAGAGGGTGGCTATAGCTGTACTACAGGGGATAATTGGTTCTATTCTAATACTGATCCACGTCAAATCAATTTAGCACCTACAGCCAATAGTAATAAGGCAGGCGGTTCTACAACATGGTGTCAGGGAACAAAAACAGGGCCTGCGGGTGGCTGTGGATTTAATAATGCTGATGTCACCGCTATACGCTTAACAGGCCCTGCCTTAGCAGGTGATGCCAGTTGTTCAATGAATGTCAAATTAAAACCAACAGGCAATAAAAAAGGCGATGTTTATACCAATAACTCAGGCGCTTATGCTAATGGCGTAAGTTTACCCGTCATGTCCAATGATGTGAGCGCCTTTATTCCTGCCACCTTATTTGGTGATACGGTTTGGATTGATGCCAATGCCAATGGTATTCAAGACGAGGGTGAAGTGGGTGTAGAGGGTATTACACTGGAGTTGCTGGATGAAAATAATGCAGTATTAGCGACCACCACAACAGACAAAGATGGTAAATATCAGTTTATTGACCTGACGGCTGATAAAATTTATAAAGTTAAAGCAACCATTGAAAGCTTCTATGCCTTTTCGCCTAAAGCACAAGGTAGCGATATCACAAAAGACAGCAATATTGATCCTACAACCAGTACCAGCGACAATATTATCTTAAACTTTAACCAGCAAAATAAAACCATTGATATTGGTGTCACCTCTAGCCTAACGGTTAATGGCAAGGTGTATAAAGATGACAACATTAACGGCACTTTTGATAATGAAACCACTATTCCAACGGCAACGATCAACCTTTATAAAGATGTTAATAATGATAACAAACTAGATGCGGATGATATTTTAGTTTCTAGCATAGAAAGTGATGCGTCAGGTGACTATAGCTTTACCAATGTATTTTCTGGTGAATATGTTATAGAAGTAGACACTTCTAGCAACATTCCTGCTACACACATATTCAATGGTCAAAACCTTGCAGTTACCATTGTTGATACCAGCATTTCAAATCAAAACTTTCCCTTTATTCCTCTTGTTAGAGCTTATCAACCTCAAGGTACCTGTGGTGTTGCAGGCTTTAGCGAAACATTTGGTACAGGCATAGGACGTGTTCCATTCCCAGCTTCTGTTACAACCACCTATACTTACAATGACGGTACAAGTGCTATAGCAACCGAGAATTATGTCCAAGATGGGCAATATGCAATACTTGATAAATCAACCATTTCCAGCGCAGGTACATGGTGGATTATAGATGATGACGCTACTGGAGACCTCAATGGACGCATGCTGATGTTAAATACCGCACATAATACAGGTGAATACTATCGACAAAGTGTTTCAGGGTTAACTATAGGAAAAACCTATTCCTTCGTCACTTATATTGCCAACCCTTACAATAATGGAAACCAACAGGACCCTAATGTTAAACTCAGCGTTATCGCAGGAGCTACGGAACTAGCCAGTGTAACAACTGGCCCCATTCCAGAAGATGTTGGTGTTGATGCAATAAATTGGAAACCTTATACCTTAGTGTTTACAGCCACCTCCTCTACCATTGACCTTGTACTTAAAGATGAAGCACCAAACAGCGGTAGTATGAGCGGCAATGACTTAGTTATTGATGGCATTCTGCTTGCAGAAACGTGTAAGGACTATGGCGATGCACCAATCACAGGTACAAGTTATGGAGAGGCCGTTCATGCAATAAAAGAAGGTCTACACCTAGGCTCTGTTGCACCCGATGCAGAATCTGCAAATCAATCATCAGCAGACGCATCAGGCGATGATAGCAATGGCGATGATGAAGACGGTGTTACTGACTTCCCCAAACTAACTGACCTTGATGCAGGTATCAGCTATGAAGTTGATATAAAAGTAACAAATATCTTAGTAGATGATGCAAATGTAATTGCTTGGATTGATATTGATGCTAATGGCGTATTTGACGCCGATGAAGCATCTGAAATTACGCTTGTTCCTGCGGGCACAAATAACGGCACGGTGAAACTAAAATGGTTAAACATCCCTGCTGATATTGCCATAGCAGACAGCTTTGCACGAGTACGTTTAAGTAGCGAAACAATCACCGCTAATGATGCTGCAACTTACGTCCTAAATGGTGAAGTGGAGGATTACCCCTTTACAATTGAGGTCGGCGGTTTCCCTGTTAAAGGTCGTGTTTTCAAAGATATCAACGTTGATGGGAACAATGATGGCACCGAAGAAGGTATAAGCGCCCTACCTATAGTGCTAGTTGATTTAACTAACAACACTTGCATTAGCACAAAAACAGACGCAGAGGGTAATTACAGTTTCTTCCCCGTCATTCCTGGTAACTATCAGCTATACGAAGCATCCAGAGAAACAGTACCTACACCTCAAAACTGTAATATTAGCGGAGCAAAAGATCCATCGGGCTATCGCTCAACAACAGCAAATATTTTAGCTAGTTTTGCAGTCCTTGATGCCGAAGTTACAGGAAAAGATTTTGGTGATGTGAATCTACCTATCTTTACACCTAATAACAGTAGCACAGTACTGGCAGGCAATGTGGTGTTCTACGCACATCGTTTCACACCTCAAAGCTCAGGCTCTGTCAATTTTGTTACAACAAATAGCACACCTGTCACAAGTGGTTGGTCGAGTATTCTCTATCATGATGAGGATTGTAATGGCAAATTAGATGGTACTGAGGCAAATTCTCCACTCACTGCCAGCCTTGCAACAAGTGCAAATGAAAACATCTGTTTAATCAATAAAGTCTATGCACCAAGTAATGTGGCTAACGGCGAAACTTACAGCAATGTGATAACTGCAAATTTTAATTTCAATAATGCGATTGCAGGGACGCACACTTTACAAGTAACCGATCTAAGTAAAGCGGTAGCAAATACATCTGCCAATTCAGGTGGAGGTAGCTCTAAACTAGAGTTACGCAAAACAGTACAAAATATGACTCAAGCTGGAGCGATAGAAACAGAAACACAAAATCAAGCGAGACCTGGAGACATTTTAAAATACCGTATCTACTACAGCAATACAGGCACAGGTATTATCACCGACCTTAAAGTAAAGGACGCTGTACCTGAGTTTACCGTACTGGATGTAAATAGCCTGAGTTGTGAGACCACTCCGATAAATTTAACCTGTACGCCACCTAATGCAGCAAATGACCCCGATCTAAACTGGGAGTTTACGGGAGTATTAAAAGGTGGTGCGGATGGGTTTGTGAGTTATCAGGTGACTATTGAATAGATCACTTTCAATTCTACAAAGCCAAATATTGCAGTTCAGGCTTCTGAATAAAAATCGGTTATAGAGCCACTTTGCAACTTATTTCACGTGATAAAAAGACAGGTGTTAACGATGTCTTTTCATCAAGTATTCTGTTACTACAGGGCTAAGAGGCTGGCAAGTCGTCGATGAGATAGATTGATTTTTATTTCACTCCCAAAAAGTGCCTCTATTTGAGGCACTTTTTTTTGATGTGTATATTTAAAATAATTGAACTTGATCCAGTATTCCTTATGCTATGATTCCTCACTTATCTCCCAACCTTAAAAAGTCTTATGAATGAACGCACGGCTACTGTACAACGCGACACTTTAGAAACTCAAATCACTATCAGCATCAATCTTGATGGTTCTGGTAAAGCACGCTTTAAAACCGACCTCCCTTTTTTAGATCACATGCTAGAGCAGATCGCTCGCCACGGTATGATCGACATGGAGCTTGAAGCTCACGGTGATTTAGAAATAGACGCACATCATACCGTTGAAGATATAGGCATCACACTCGGTCAAGCCTTTAACAAAGCCATTGGTGACAAAAAAGGCATCACTCGCTACGGTCACGCTTACGTTCCTTTAGACGAGGCTTTATCGCGCGTTGTGATTGATTTTTCAGGTCGCCCTGGTTTAGAAGATCATGTTGATTACAGACGTAGCCATATCGGCACATTCGATACAGACCTATTCCACGAGTTTTTCCAAGGTTTCACAAATACTGCCAAAGTGACTTTGCATCTCGACAATATTCGTGGACGTAACGCCCATCACATTGCAGAAACTATCTTCAAAGCTTTCGGGCGAGCATTGCGTATGGCGGTACAAATGGATGAGCGCATGGGTAACACCATTCCTTCTACCAAAGGCACTTTAAACCACTAGGCAATGGAGGTTCACCCTATGTCTTCAATCGCTATCATAAATTATAATATGGGCAACTTGCACTCCGTTTGCAAAGCCTTAGAGCATGTCGCCCCTGAGGAGACAAATGTCTTTTTAAGCAGCTCTGCGGATGAAATCCTCAATGCTGATCGCGTGGTTTTCCCTGGTCAAGGTGCAGCACGCGACTGCATGAAAGAATTAAGCAATGCAGGCTTGATAGATGTCGTTCGCGAGGCGGCGGCTAGCAAACCTTTTCTCGGTATTTGCATGGGTATGCAGGTTCTATTAGAGCATAGTGAAGAGCATGATGGCATCGACTGCATAGGTGTTTACAAAGGCAATACCCATGCTTTTGCAGGGCGCATTGCCGCCACAGATACGCAAGGTGAACGCCTCAAAATACCTCAAATGGGCTGGAATCGTGTTTATCACACCCAAGATCACCCCTTATGGAGAGGTATTGAAGATGGCTCACGCTTCTACTTCGTCCATAGCTACTTTGTTGATCCTGACGATAAAGACATCACTGCTGGCACTACCGAATATGGGCTGGAATATGCCTCTGCAATCGCCAAAGATAATGTCTTTGCTATTCAAGCTCATCCTGAGAAAAGCTCAGATGATGGCTTACGACTCTTAAAGAATTTTACAGAATGGGATGGAACCACTTAAATGCTATTACTCCCCGCAATAGATTTAAAAGACGGACAATGTGTACGTTTGCGCCAAGGTAAAATGGAAGATACTACCGTTTTTTCTGATAGCCCTGTTGATACTGCTACCCGCTGGGTGGAAGCTGGTGCAAAACGCTTGCACTTAGTCGATCTCAATGGCGCATTTGATGGCAAACCTGTCAATAATGATAGCGTGCAAGCCATCGCCAAAAAATTCCCTGACTTACCGATTCAAATTGGTGGTGGAATTCGTGATGCAGAAACGGTACAAGCTTACTTAGATGCTGGCGTTACCTACTGCATTATCGGTACAAAAGCGGTTGAAGACCCTGAGTTTGTCATCTCACTTTGCAAACAGTTTCCTGGTCATATTATCGTTGGCATTGATGCAAAAAATGGCATGGTTGCTACCGATGGTTGGGATAAAGTCTCGACGGTATCGGCTATTGATCTTGCACAAAAATTTGAAAAAGCAGGTGTGGTTGCGATTGTTTATACTGATATTGCACGCGACGGCATGATGACAGGTGTTAATATTGAAGCCACCGTTGAATTAGCAAAAAGCATCTCTATTCCTGTGATCGCATCAGGTGGTGTCAGTAACATGCTTGATATTATTCAGCTTTGTGAAGTTGAAGATGTAGGCATTACAGGTACAATATTAGGTCGCTCAATTTACGAGGGTACTATTGACCTCGCACAGGCGAATTCCTACGTTAAAAACTTTAGTAAGAGTTAACTATCATGGGTTTAGCAAAACGTATTATTCCATGTTTAGATGTTGATAATGGACGCGTCGTTAAAGGTATTAACTTCGTTAATATTCGCGATGCAGGTGACCCTGTTGAAGTTGCTGAGCGTTACAACCGTGAAGGTGCAGATGAGATTACCTTTCTAGACATTACAGCAACCTCCGACAATCGCGAAACGATGGTTCACGTGGTTGAAAAAATCGCCTCGGAGGTTTTCATCCCGCTTACTGTAGGTGGTGGAATTCGCGAGATAGCGGATGTTCGACGCATGTTAAATGCAGGCGCCGATAAGGTTGCGATTAATTCCGCAGCCGTGTTTAATCCTGAGCTTATCAAAGAAGTCAGTAGTTACTTTGGCTCACAATGTATCGTCCTCGCCATTGATGCAAAAAAAGTCAGTGCCGAAGGTGAGCCTGACAAATGGGAAATATTTACTCACGGCGGACGCAAAGGTACAGGTATTGATGCGGTAGAGTGGGCGATTAAAATGGAAGCTTATGGTGCAGGAGAGTTACTGGTTACCAGTATGGATCGTGACGGCACAAAAGTTGGCTTCAATATCCCACTCACTAAAGCTATTGTTGATGCGGTTAATATCCCCGTAATTGCTTCTGGCGGCGTGGGTGAGCTTCAACATTTAGCGGATGGCGTATTAAAAGCAGGGGCAGATGCGGTATTAGCTGCGAGTATTTTTCACTTTGCTGAGTACACCATTGGAGAAGCCAAGCAACATATGGCAGACCAAGGTATTGAAATGCGTATTTAATACCGCACATTAAATACTATGAAGCCATTTAGAGACAACTGGAAAGATAAGGCTTGGAAAATAGCGACAGCTATCATTGTCGCTATTATCATACTCAACCCAGAAGTTGCAGAACTGGCACTGTTTATTGATGCTGTTGGCTTAGAAATGTTTTTAATGTTAATCGAAGTACAAATTCTTTTAACTTTAGGTGTTTTTTACGACAAAATAAAATCAGGCTATCGCTATTTAAAAAAGTCTTACTTAAACAGCCAATTAAATATGTCATGGCAAAACTTTAAAGCAGACCCCCAATCTTTACTGCTATTAGTACCAAGCCAAGCGACATTGATGAGCTTGCTCATATTTTCTGCCATGATAGACATTCTGTATAAAACAGTCTAAATTGACCTTATTTATTAAATTATTACTATTAATTATTTTTATTTATGACAACTAACGGTACACTTTCACAAGTTGCAGAGGCTTTAGAGTCTCGCAAATCTGCTGAGCCTGATAGCTCTTATGTCGCCAAGCTTTACCATAAGGGTTTAGATCAGATATTAAAAAAAGTTGGCGAAGAAGCCACCGAAGTTGTGATGGCAGCAAAAGATGGCGAAAAAGACAAGATTGTCTATGAAGTCGCTGACTTATGGTTTCACACCATGGTGTTACTCGCTCAACAGGATTTACATCCTGATGACGTTTTAAAAGAATTAGATCGACGCTTTGGCACCTCAGGATTGGTGGAAAAAGCGAGTCGTAGTAAATAGCACTACTAATAAAGTAAATCGCTCAATAGAGCTTAGGAGAACAACAATGACATTCGCATTTGGTATGCCAAGCACAGGATCACTTATTTTAATTTTAGTGATCGTCCTCGTTTTATTTGGTACAAAACGCCTACGTAACGCTGGCGGTGATCTAGGTGGAGCGATCAAAAACTTCAAAAAATCCATTAAAGAAGCTCAAGATGACAAGAAAGCACCCGAGCAAGTGACTAATCAAGAAAAAGGCACTGTGATTGATGCCGAGTCTAAAATAAAAGACAAAGCTTAATTTTCTCTCGCCTCCCCACCTTTTCCATAGGAAACGCACATGTTTGATGCTGGCATGACCGAAATGATGGTGATCGCAGTCATTGCTTTATTGGTTGTTGGTCCTGAGCGTTTGCCCGAAGTTGCAGCAAAAGTTGGTGGCTGGATAGGCAAAGCTAAGGCATTTGTCTCATCAACCAAAGCCGATATTGAACGCGAGTTCCAAGCATCTGAGATGAAAAACATCCTATCGGAACAACAGCAAGAGATTGAGGAGCTACGCAAAATGGTGAGTAGCACTCAAGACGATATGAAAAGTAGCATTGATGACGCTAAAGACATCTTCGAGAATAAAATTCACAGTAGCGTCGATGATGTTAAGTCTTTAGACCAAACCGAAGAATCAGAAAGAACTGCGAAGAGCGAAGCCAAGAAAAATGACTGATAATGATCAGATCGAAAATAAAAAATCAGCAACTGCAAAAAGTGAAGAAACAGGTTTTCTAGCTCACTTAATCGACCTACGCAATCATATGATGCGTATTGTTATCTCTATCTGCATTGCTTTTGTCTTTCTTGCCCCCTTTGCTCAAGTACTCTTTGATTGGCTCGCCGATCCCCTTATCTCTCAAGGACAAAAACTAATTATCACAGGTGTTGCCGCACCGTTCTTAGTCCCTTATAAATTTGCGTTCCTACTCGCCTTTCTTATCGCCCTACCCTATGTGTTCTATCAGATGTGGGCTTTTGTCGCACCTGGCTTATACAAGCATGAGAAAAAGCTAATACTACCGCTACTATCATCCAGCGTATTTCTCTTTTATCTTGGCGTTGCTTTCGTTTACTACGCACTCCTACCGATGATGTTTACGGTGCTACCTCTCTTTGCGCCCTCTAGTGCCACCTACTCCCCCGATATATCTAACTACCTTGATTTTGTGGTGATGATGTTTCTAGCCTTTGGCTTTGCTTTTGAAATGCCAATCGCCACCATTCTTATCATTAGCACAGGCATGACAACGAGAGAAAAACTAGCCAAAAAACGCCCCTATGTCATCGTTGGTGCATTTATTATAGGCATGATTCTAACCCCACCTGATGTCATCTCTCAGATCATGTTAGCCATACCTATGTGGTTACTCTTTGAACTAGGCTTAGTGCTAAGTACCGTCTTCAAAAAACAAATAAAAGAAGCAGGGAAATCCCGCGATGCAATGCACGAAGAAGAACGTATGAGTGCCGTCAATACAATGGCAACAGGTACAAGTGCCGCAGCAGTAGGTGCAACAGCCGACAAGCTTTGGGAAGATGCAAATTATGAATACGAAGAATATGATGATGAAGATGATAACTCTGAAAAAAATGATGATGACGATGATGAAGAGTTTCAGTCATTAACAGATGAAGAGTTAGATGCAGAACTTGATCGTATTGATGCCGAAGAAGACCAAGAAGAGGCGGATAAATTGGCCAGTTCTGAAGCTAGTGAAGATGATAAAAAGGATGATTCATCAAAGCCGAGCAAACCATCATAGCAGTGTATTTTTTATCTAGTTAAAGACCGCCGATTCAAGCCTAGTCCTCCCGCCACTAATGTAGCGGGAGAATTAAAGCTTGGCTGACAAATCCAAGAGAGCCGCAACTCTCTTTCTACAGCCCCAGCCATCACTATGCACTCCGCCTAAAAATGACAGAAAACCTATTTAAAAAATTTTCCACGATACTAAACCCCCAAAGTCTATTGCTAAATAAAGGCAGTAAGCTTTTCAAACAAGGGGATAATGTTAACCATATTTATTTTATTCAAAAAGGGAAAATAAAATTAATACGGAGCACAATAGATGGCTCCCCTGTTGTTTTACATATTGGTCAACAAGGTGAAACCATCGCCGAGGCATCGCTATTCTCAGACCAATACCACTGCTCCGCACTGGCAGACTTAAACAGTGAAGTATTGCTTGTAAAAAAACAAACTCTTATCAATTTTCTACAAGAAAACCCTATCGCAATGATGGAACTATTGGCTGTGTTTTCTCGTCAAATTAGGGATTTACGCACTATTAGTGAAATAAAAAATATTCGCTCCGCAAAAGAACGAACTCTTGCTTTTATTAGAAGCAATGTAGACACAAATAAAAAACTAAAGCTGGAACTATCATTAAAAGATACCGCACATAATATAGGGCTAGCTCACGAAACTTTCTATCGAGAATTAAAAATCTTAGAAGAGTCAGGGATAATCAAACGTTATTCAGACCACATAAAATTATCATAAGCGCCATTCAGATATGATTCAAATCATACGCTCATCAAGAAAAAAAGATGTAGTATATTTACTCATTAGCTAACACAAGGTAATTGATATGAAAATCTCCCACCCAATTTTCGCAGCATTTTTTTCCATGGCATTATTATTAGGCTTAACATCCACTGCATTTTCTGAAGAGGCTAAAGTACAAGAGGACAAACGTATCAGCCTAGGATTCACAGCAGCAGAAAAAGCTGAATTCCTTACTGAGATGCGACAAATGCTAACCAGTATTCAAGGAATTATGATGGGTATTGGCACAGATGATAGAAAGCTAATTATAAAATCAGCTAAGTATTCTGGCAACCGCATGGCACGCGCGACTCCAAAATCAATCAAAAAGAAAACACCAGCAGATTTTAAAAGCATTGGCGGCCCTACACATATGATGTTTGAAGAGCTAGTGATTAGAGCCGAAGATGATGATATGGATATGTTGGCAGAATTTACGGGGGAATTAATGAAAAATTGCTTGGCTTGCCATGCTCTTTTCAAAGTAGATTAACTACTCGAAAACTAGTACAAAAAATGACAAGTTCACCCAATAACTTGGAGTCTAAATTCCTAATATCTGTACTAGGAGGCTGTCCGAGAACTACCTTTTGAAACTCAACAACTATGCACTGAAAGATGCATAGGTTGCTTCAAGGACTGAAAGTCCTCATTCCAAGATCATATTACCTGTCCCACCGTTGGGAGG
>DQSN01000163.1 GCA_015663245.1 Leucothrix mucor | reverse complement strand
TTTTGCTAATACTGAGTTGGGAATGGTGACGACGTCATTTTCACGCGTTTCAAGAGAAACTGCGCGCCAATCAATGCTGATAACACGACCTTCTGTTTCGCCCACTTTAATCCAGTCATTAACTACAAATGGGCGTGAAGATAACAGGGCTAAACCAGAGAATAATCCTCCAAGTACATCTTGTAAGGCTAGTCCTAAAACGACTGAGCCTACTCCTAATGCTGCGAGTAAACTTCCAAGATCGGCTCCCCAAACATAAGACATGACAAAAGCTACGCCTAATAAGACTAAAAATATTCTTAAAAAATCAATCAGCAGTTTGGGTATGCGATCACGAACTTCAGTGGGAAGAACTTCAGAAAAAACGAGCGTATTTATAAACTTTAAAGATGAGTGGATGAGCACAATCCACATGGCTGTGGCGGAAATTTTTACAAAGGTTGAAGTGCTATCTAATTCTAAAACATATTGTGTGAGTAAGTAAACAAAAGTAACAGGAAGGAGAATATTTCTAACATTGGCAGCAATACTATAAAAATCGGACTGTTTGTCCTTTAGCTTATGCATAAGCTCACTCGTAATGAGTAATACTAGTGGCATGCCAAAAAGAAGAAAAAAACCCCAATAAGCCCAAGATTGTTTGAGAATAGTATCAATCATTTAAGTACCTACTCCTCTTCTTGCGTATGGTGAGGAGTTTTATGGGTAGCAGGTATGTGTTTATATTCCCATGTGGCAATATCACCTACGCCTCGCATATTGATAATATCTTTCTTTGTAAAACCTGAAGCATCCGTTAATTGACCATGTACGGATTGGCTGATACGCATACCGCCTAGCTCGGCAGTATAGCGAATACGACTAGCTATATTGACGGTATCACCCCAAAGGTTATAAACAGATTTGTAATTTCCAACAATACCTGCGTTAACGTCTCCAGAGCTGATACCTATGCGTAATTTATATTTTGTTCCATATTGAATATTAAAACGGTCGATAATATCAAAGAGGGCATGACCGTAATCAACACAACGGCAGGCATAGTCAAGTCTAGGGTTAGAGAGACCACAGGCGGCCAGGTAAGAGTCTCCTATAGTAGTGATGCGTTCAATATCAAATGTTTCTGCGGCTTCATCAAAAGCATCGACAATTTCATTTAAACGGGCGATGGCTAACGAGGCATCAAGCCCGCTGACCGACTCATCCAAGCCTTTTAAAGCGGTATATAAAATGGCTACATTGGGGTAGCTATTGGCAACATTTTTCTCTCCTTTTATATAGCGTTGGGCAATATCAGGTGGAAAAGTATTGAGAAGAAGTTTATCAATATTTTTATCTTTCTCAATAATAGTAGTTTTTTGGGAGTGAATATTAGTGACCATATCGTTGAAGGAGTCAGCAAGTTCACCAAATTCATCGTGGCGTTTTAGATCGATATGCGTTTCAGTATCACCCTCAGTAACACGTTTTGCAGCAGCAATGAGTGTTTTAATCGGTCCGATAAAACGCCCTGCTAGCCATAGTGAAAAGAAAGAAATAAGTGCGGCTTGTATTGCCGCAGAAATAAGTAAGCGCTTTTGGAAGTGAACGACAGGCTCTGTTGCTTCTTTCTCATCAATTTCAGCGATTATTGCCCAGTTAAGACCTGGTATTTTGAGTGGTTGATAGGCGCTGAGTACCTCGTGTTCTTGGTAGTTTGTAATTTCTTTTATATCAGTGCTGCCCTTTAAGGCTGCTCTACTAGCGATTGTATTGACGTTTTGTAGTAAAACGGTTCTATTGGATTGCGCTATTCTATCAATTACTTTTTCATCAACGCCTATTTTGTAGAGGGTTTTAATATAATCTATTTTTTTCTCGTAAAGAAAGCGTGAATTAGAGCGCATTTTATAATCTGATCCAACGAGGTAAACTTCTCCAGTTTCACCAAGCCCTGAGTCACGCCATGACTTACCAGCATCAATAATGGAGGTGATCTGATCTATGGATATTTGTAGTGCGAGCACACCAATGAACTTATTTTCATTATAGATAGCAGTCGCAAAAAAAGCTGCTGGTGCATTGTACGAGGAGATATAGGGTGATATATCAACAATATAAACCTCTCCTTTAACGGGCGCTTCAATTACCTTATTGACGATTTGAGAAAGGTTACTTTGAGCTTGAATATCTCGATATAAGTTTGATCCAAAATCAGTTTCTTTGTAGGCACTATAAATAATGTCTTTACTGCTTTTATTGATTAAAAATACATCATAATAATCAAACGTTTTGATGAATTTTTGTAGTTTGGGGTGATATTTTTTATGAACTTTGCTGTAGTAACTCTTATCATCAGCAGAATTTAAGGCATCTTTTTTGCCAAGCTTTGCGGGGTTGTTGGCGATGTAGTGATACTGTAAATACTTTCCTGTTAATGACCGTGGCAGATAGTTGTCGACATCATAGCTTTGAGTATTATTGTTTTCCTTTCTTAGCTGAGGGAAAAAGTCCTGTTGATAGTAGCCTTCCAACAATGCGCGCTGCTCATCTTCCAATTTAATATCATAACTTTCTAATAATGAATATGCTGATGAGAACTCATCCATTGCATCAATAACCATCGTACTATTGGCTAATGTGCTTATTTGATTGCGACGATTTTGGAAGTAATCCTCTAAGTGCTTAGCGCGGCTGATACGTAAAATAGAGAGTTGTTGTTTGATGCCGTTGGTTAAGGATTTATGTCCATTGTATAAGCCTTGAAAACCAACAATAGAAATACTGAAAATTGAAATGCCAAGTAACATAAGCAGGAACTTAGAACGAATACTGATGCTACGTTTTTTCTTTGTAGGGGAAGCCAGATCTTGTTGTGACATTATTGGTTCCTTCCATTATTTATTTCAGCTAACTGCTTACCAATGAATCGAGGTAGTAAAGGAATTGCACCTTTTTGGCTTATGATTTTTTGTCCATTACTAGAGTAGACATATTTAATAAATTCTTCTAAGTGTTTTGGGAGTGGTTCGGAAGGTGGCTTGTCGATATAGAGATAGAGGAATCGTGATAGGGGGTAGTTATTAGAAGCGATGTTTTTACTATTAGGGTAATAATAGGGAAAAGCCTCTGAGTGCGATAAGGCAACTATTTTAGCATTGTAGCCAGTATTGCCACTGCGCGAAGCATAGCCGATAGAAGTGATAGAGGCTCCAACGGCAGCCGTCATGTCTGGAGACGTTTTGTGTTCACCCACTAAGCCCTCTTTGTAAGTTCCTTTACACAGTACGCGCTTACGGAATAAGCCATAACCACCAGAGCTAGAATGAAAATTATGTATTTCAATATCACCACCGCTACTCCAGCCTAATTGGCTCCAATCATTTATGGGTACTTGATTGCGTCCAGTTTTTTGATTGCACTTATTGCTTGAGGAATAAATAGCATTAACTTATTCCAACGTAAGTTTCTTTATTGGGTTTTTACGGTTAACGTAAATAGCCAGTGCATCCATGGCAACTTTTAGTTCAAGGGGTGGGTAGCCCTTTTTGTTCACAAAGGCTTTAATTTCTTTCTTTTTTATGGGGCGACTCATAGCACCAATATTGGCGATTCCATTGATAAGTGCTTTAGGGGCAGAACCAGAGCCACTTGCTGCAATGTCAGTTTGTATTTGAGGGTAAAGTGCGGAAAACTCTCTAAACCATACGCGAATCATCGGTTCTAGTCGTGTTGAGCCACGGACTATAAGCTCGCCACTCATTCTTTCTGTGGTGGGTTGGTAGGGCATAATCCCATTAGAAAACGAGGGAGAGGCAGTTACAGGGGTATAAACTGCAAGCAATAGTATAAAATAGACTAATCGCACGATTATCCTTTATAAATTGAGTTTGTAAGTTTTGGAATTCTTTTATCTGTGGTGACGGTATATTTAGGGAGGGGGGGTGGATACCGCTTGTCGACACTTTGAACCTTTAAGATAAAGTTCATTGCATTTGTCTAAAAATAATGCAGAGGATGATAGGTTGTTTTTCTGCTGATGTGAAATAAGTAATTATGATTTAGTTGATAATATTTATTTATCTTTCGCGAAAATGATTGCGTGGGAAAAAATATTGATCATCTATAGGGTTATTTAGGAATAGAAGTTTAATTATCGCCTCAATCACTTAGAGTTAGAATGGTAATTATTTTATTTCTATTGGTTTCTAAGTTCATGATGTTGTAATCATACATAAAAATGTCAGTGTATTTTAAAGTACTTGAATAGAGTAGAATACGCGCTTTATAAATTTAACGAGGTTTCTCAGTGTTTACCCAAACGAAGCCTCTAAACAAAAAGATAATATAATACTTTGAAAAAATATGTAGACCCTCACCAAAAGCGTGAGTCTGAAAAATATGGTCGTCCTATCCCTAGTCGTGAACTTATGCTTGAAGTGCTAAGTAATAGCCCAAAGCCAATGGGGTTCAGAGATCTAGCGAATGAGCTGGGAGTTAGTGAGCCAGAAGACCTTGATCCTATGAAATATCGCTTGCGTGCCATGGAGCGCGATGGGCAGATCATTTTTAATCGTAATAAGGAATATGTGCCTGTTGATAAGGCAGACTTAATTTCTGGTCGAGTATCTGGTCACCCTGATGGCTTTGGCTTTTTAATTCCTGATGATGGCAGTGATGATCTGTTTTTGCACGGCAAGCAGATGCGTAAAGTCATGCATGGCGATAAAGTTTTGGCAATGGTCAAAGAGATTGATCGTCGAGGGCGTAAAGAAGGCGCTATTGTTGAAGTCTTAGAGCGTAATACTGAGCAAGTGGTCGGTCGTTACTTTGGTGGTAGCGGTATTGGTTTTGTAACACCCGATAATTCTCGTATTACACAAGATATTGTGGTGCCAGAAGAAAGTAGTCTTGATGCGGTTGATGGGCAGATAGTGATGGTTGCTATCGTCGAACATCCGACTGTGCGTCATCAAGCGGTAGGCAAAATCATAGAAATACTCGGTGACCATATGGCACCTGGCATGGAAATAGATATTGCCTTGCGTTCTCACGATTTGCCACATAAGTGGGCAGATGAAGTACTTGCGGAGTCTGAAAAACTAGGCGAAGAAGTCATCGAAGAAGATAAAGAAGTACGCCATGATTTTCGTGGTGTGCCGTTAGTTACCATTGATGGCGAAGACTCCCGTGACTTTGACGATGCTGTATTTTGTCAGCGTGAAGGGGATAATTGGCGTCTAGTGGTAGCGATTGCCGATGTTTCTCATTATGTGCCAATCGGTAGTGAGCTAGACAAAGAAGCTTGGAATCGTTCTACCTCGGTTTATTTCCCAGCCGAAGTCATTCCCATGTTACCCGAAGCGATTTCCAATGGGCTTTGCTCATTAAACCCTGATGTTGATCGCCTATGCATGGTGTGTTCCACGCTGATTGGTATGGATGGTGAAATCCTAGAGTATGAATTCCTTGAAGGTGTGATGCGTTCAGCTGCACGTTTAACCTACGATAAAATGGCAAGTATAGTGGTCGATAACGACCCTGAGCTACGCCATGAATATGGTAGTATAGTGCGCCATTTGGATGATCTCTATTCACTTTATGATGTATTGCGTGCAGCACGTACAGAACGTGGATCAATGGACTTTGAAACCACAGAAACCCGTATTATTTTTGGTGATGATCGTAAAATAGAAAATATTTTACCCACTGAGCGTAATGATGCTCACAAGATTATCGAAGAATGTATGATCGCGGCAAATGTATGTTCAGCGCGTTTCTTAAAAGAACATAAAATACCAGCCTTGCATCGTATACACGAAGGTCCCAATCAAGAAAGTATCGAAAAAGTCCATGAGTTCTTAAACGGACTAGGTTTACATTTAGCGGGTGGTGAAAAGCCACAACCTAAAGACTATGCAAATGTACTGGCTAATATCAAAGACCGCACTGATGCTCATCTGATTCAGATGGTAATGTTGCGCTCTTTATCGCGTGCTGTCTATGCACCTGCTGAGAGTGAAAAAGCAGAAAAAGCCTTTCATTTTGGTTTAGCACAAAAAGACTATGCACACTTTACTTCGCCTATTCGTCGTTATCCCGACTTGCTAGTGCATCGCGCAATTCGTCATATCGTTCGGGGAAATACAGCAGATACTTACGACTATAGTTATGCCGATATGAAAGCATTGGGCGAGCATTGCTCAACGAATGAACGTCGTGCTGATGATGCCTCGCGTGATGTGATGGCATGGTTAAAAGCTGAGTATATGCTGGACAAGCAAGGCGAAACCTTTAGTGGAGTTATTTCTTCGGTAACAGGCTTTGGCTTGTTTGTTGAGTTGAACGAAGCTTTTGTTGAAGGCTTGGTGCATATAACGGCACTGAAAAGTGATTACTACCGTTTTGATGCTTCACGCCATTGCTTGGTTGGCGAAAATAGCGGTAAAAAATATGAGTTGGGAGATTCTATTGAAATTGTCGTTGCCCGTGTTGATTTAGATGATCGAAAAATTGATTTTATCTTGCCTGATACAGGTGATGAGAGACCTCCCAGAAAATCAAAGAAAAGAAAACCACGCAAGAAAAGAAAACCACGCAAGAAAAAATCATAGAGGCGCGCCTAGAAAATGAAAACCAATATTAATGGAATTCATGCGGTACAAAATGCTTTAGAGAGTGATGCTGACAACATCACGCAGATTTGGATAGCTGAATCGAAACGCAATCAACGTGTGGTAAATTTAGCGACACAAGCACAAAAACGTGGTTTGCTGCTGCATAAAGTCAGTATGCAGCAGCTTGATAAGATTGCAAAAACTCGTAAGCATCAGGGCGTGGTTGCGGAATATAATGCGCCAAAGTCTTGGGATGATGCCGAGCTATTTGATCTGTTAGCGGCGCTTGAAGAACCTGCTTTATTATTGGTTTTAGATGGAGTCACTGATCCACATAATCTAGGCGCTTGTCTGCGTACTGCCGAAGGTGCTGGTGTTCATGCTGTTATTGCGCCCAAAGATAAAGCTGTGGGTTTAACGCCCGTTGCACGCAAAGTAGCCTCGGGAGCGGCAGAGACTATCCCCTTTGTACAAGTTACTAATCTCGTAAGAACCATTGATCTATTGAAAAATGCAGGTGTTTGGGTAACAGGTACTAGCGACAAAGCAACCCAAGACCTTTATGCAGGTGATTACACTATGTCAACTGCAATTGTAATGGGAGCCGAAGGCAAAGGTTTGCGCCGTTTAACCGAAGAGCACTGCGATCATTTAATCTCAATACCAATGGCAGGCAAGGTATCAAGCCTCAATGTTTCTGTTGCTACAGGAGTTTGTTTGTATGAGGTAGTGCGGCAGCGTGGGGTGCTTGTTTCGTAAAAAGGCGCTCATTTTCGGCATCCTTCATTTTCCAGTTGACACTTTTAAAATAAAAAATGCCTCTATGGGATAACGAGACTCTAATTTGTTCTAAACTAGAGTCCCTTTAACTGAGCATTCCAACTCACACAGAGGCATTCTACCCATGATAGCAAAAAACTCAACGCTCTGAGAAGACATCTTCCTTTCCAATCCTCCTAAGTTTATTAGACCATTACAGTTGCTTAATCGATATCCCTCAGTTCCTTGATAATATTCAAAACAGGGTCTGCTTTGTTGTAATCAATAGGAATGAGATGATTACCGCCATCTTTTTGTAAAACTAAACTAGGAAATCCTTGAGCACCTAATTGTTGCCCATAGCTAATGTCATTCAATAATTGTTGCTGTGTTTCAGGATGATTAAGTTGCTCTAAAAAAATCTTTATATCTAATGCAAGCTCCTGAGCTAATTCAATCAAAACAGAATCATCAGAAGGATTTTTTGCTGTTAGATAGTAAGCTTTTTGGATTGCTAAGATCATTTCTTTTTCTTGATGCTGCTTTTTAGCGGCTATGACAGCTCTGCAAGCTGGGTAGGTTGCGCGGCGCGCTTTATTTTTTGTCCAAAAGTCAAAATTAAATTCGGTATTTGGCACACGTTGCTGGATAGTTTTCCAATAACTACTAATTTGTTGTTGCAGTGCTTTGGGCATAGCTTCGCTTGTATCGGGGGCTAAACCGCCCAGTATATAGCTCACCTGAATATCATTATTAAGCTGTTGTTGTATTTTTTTCCAAACAGGATTAAATGCCCAGCACCAACTACACATTGGGTCGTGGACATAGAAAAGTGTGGTATTATTTTTAGTGTTTGTTAAGTTACTATTCATGTAAAAGTCTCCACACAAAGGAAAAACTATGAAAATTCGGAATTTATTTTTAATTGCTACTATTGCAAGTCTATCACTTGCCTGTACACAGGAAACACAAAATAAGTTTGGTCGTGCAATTAATAATTGGACGGGAACAGATGGCATACTTGAAGTATACGCAGGAAATACCTTGGTAAAACGTTTTCTGAAAATAGATAAACTTTCAACAGCAGTAGGAACCAGCAATAATTCTGATCGCCCTTATCGGTATGGTTACGGTATTTTAGATGCTAACTTGAATGGTAAAGCAGACAAAGGTGAAAAGAAGGTTTATTTTGAGTTTAGTGATTACTCTACTTCTTATATTTTCTTTGAGAACCCTACATAGAGAGTTTCTCTAAGGTTTTATTTGTATTTTTTGACGCTACCCATGGAGAATATAGGTGGGTAGTTGTTAAGAAATTATTACTGTACTAACTGATTCAGATTCAGTATCGGTAGTAATATAGAAAGCACAATCGTCATTACCACGCCCCCCATAATTAGAATTAGCATGGGTTCAAAAATACTTAGCATACCTGTCATCATGCTATCAGTTTCACGTTCTTGCTGAACTGCTGCTCTTTCAAGCATATCATCTAGCTTTCCACTATTTTCACCACTAGCAATAAGATAAATCGTCATCGGCGGGAAATAGCCTGATTGTTCCAGCGCCTTATAAATGGGTTTTCCTTCACGAACTTTAACAGCGGCATCTTGTACTGCTTGGCGCATGGGGATGTTTTGTATGACTTGTGCGGAGATTCCTATCGCATCGAGAATAGGTACACCACTTGAGGCTAAAATACTAAGGGTACGAGCAAAGCGTGCTGTATTAAGCCCACGTACCATTTTTTTTATACCTGGTATGCGTAATAAAAAATTGTGGTAGCGATATTCCCATTTAGGAATAGTGATCATCTTTTTGAAGATAACGATGGCGAGGATGATAGCAGCAAGAACGTAGAGTCCGTAATCAATAATAAGATCACTGAGTGCAATGATCATGCGGGTCATTATGGGTAGTTCTTGCCCCATATTTTCAAACACAGCTACAATCTGTGGAACAATAAAACCGAGTAACCCTGCAACTATCGCAATGGATAGAATAGTTAAAATAACAGGGTAGACCAGAGCGGTGGCTATTTTTTGCTGTAATACCTGGCGGTCTTCGGTGTAATCAGCAAGTCGGTCTAAAACAGCATCAATATGACCAGATTGCTCGCCTGCGGCAACTGTTGCTCGGAACATATGAGGAAATACCGAAGGGAAGAGCTGTAATCCACCTGCTAATGAATGCCCTTCAATAACGCGTGACCGCACCGCAGAGATAATGTGGCGTAGATTTTTTCTCTCAGATTGTTTGGCAGTAACTGCTAATGCTTCTTCGAGTGGTGAGCCAGATTGTGTCAGGGTTGCGAGTTGGCGTGTAAATAAAGCTAATTCAGCGGCTTTTACTTTTCCTGCACGTCGTACTTGGGAGTTAGATTGCGATTCCTTCTTTTCTATCTGATCAACTTTAAGTGGCGTGAGATTGCCATCGCGTAGTGTTTGGCGCACTTGACGGGCGGTATCTGCCTCAAGCATGCCATTTTCTTCTTGACCTTTTGCGTTAAGCGCTGTGTATTCAAATGCTGGCATAGGTGTTTATAGCTTCGAGTCTTCGCGGGTTACACGAAGTACTTCTTCAAGGGAGGTTCTGCCTTCGAGAACTAAGCGAGCACCATCTTGGCGTAAAGAAGGTGTGTTTCTATGTACATAGCGTTCAATTTTTATTTCGCTTTCATCGTTATGGATCATATTGCGACAATGATCGTCGACTTCTACAAATTCATAGATACCATTTCTGCCACTGTAGCCAAGATGATTACATTGTGGACAACCTTCGGGGTGGTACAATGTCGGTGGATTGTTGCTATCAAAGCCAAGCGTTCCGCAGTCTTTTTGGTCAGCTTGATAGGGTGTTTTACAATGCTCACAAAGTAAGCGTACTAAGCGCTGTGAGACAACACCAATTAAGCTTGATGAGAGCAAATAAGGTTCTACACCCATATCACGTAAGCGCGTTACTGCGCCGACAGCGGTATTGGTATGTAAAGTTGAGAAAACCAAATGACCTGTTAAAGAGGCTTGTACTGCAATTTCTGCAGTTTCCATATCACGAATCTCACCAATCATTACGACATCAGGATCTTGACGTAAGATAGCGCGTAAACCACGCGAGAAGGTCATATCAACTTTATTGTTAACCTGCGTTTGACCAATCCCATCAATGTAATACTCGATAGGATCTTCCACGGTCATAATATTGCGTGAGGCATTATTGAGATCGGTTAAAGCGGCATATAAAGTGGTGGTTTTACCAGAGCCAGTAGGGCCTGTGACCAAAATAATGCCATGTGGCTTGAGTATGAGCGCACTCAGACGATCACGAGTAGCAGGATCCATACCCAAATGTTTGAGGTTCAAACGTCCT
This sequence comes from Leucothrix mucor, assembly GCA_015663245.1. Lineage (GTDB taxonomy): Bacteria > Pseudomonadota > Gammaproteobacteria > Thiotrichales > Thiotrichaceae > JAGLBW01. Next base: position 3,530 of record DQSN01000163.1, on the reverse strand, counting down.
GCTTGTTTATCCAGTAAACGTAATACGATACGTTCATTGTGACCAGAGGGTAATGTGGATACACGAACATCCACCGAACGCCCAGCTACTTTTAGTGAAATACGACCATCTTGTGGCACACGTTTTTCAGCAATGTCGAGTTTTGCCATAACTTTAATACGTGAAATTACTAACGGTGCTAAGGCACGTGGCGGCTCAAGCACTTCACGTAAAATACCGTCAACACGCATGCGCACTGTCATACGGTTTTCGTAGGTTTCGATATGAATATCAGAGGCATTTTCTTTGATGGCTTGGGTGAGGAGGGCGTTGATGAGACGAATAATCGGCGCATCATCTTCTGCTTCTAATAAATCCTCAGGCTCAGGCATGGAATCTGCCACATCATTGAGATCAAGCTCATCACCTAAATCTTCCATCATTGCTCGTGCGCCATCACCACTTTGATCGTAATGACGTGCTAATAGTTGATTGAAGGCATTGGGTTCTAAAGCGACAAAGGATATTGTTTTTCCTAAAAAACGCTGTACTTCACTTGCAACTAAGGGTGTTAAACGACCGTTGTAGGAGATGGTGTAAGCATTATCACTAAAATTAGTGATAACAACACCGTTGCGTTTAGCAAAGACATAAGGAAAGTCGAGCGGCTCAAGAAAGCTTGCTTCAACTTCTAGTGCTTCGTTTTCATTAATATCGTTACTAATGGTTAGTGTTTTGGCATTCATCGTCTGTATCGCCTTAGTTATAAAGAGAGTCTACGAAATCACTCGCATCTTGTGGTTCGGCTGTTGGCTGTCGTGGCGCAGGTGCTGCTTTATCTTGAGGTGTAGCCTGTTGATAATGGATTGGCTTAGTGCGCGTCACCTTTTTAGGGTGGGCTTTATTCCACTCGGCTAGGCGCATAGCTTTGATTTGTGCAGGCGACATTTTTTGCTTATAGCTAGCTTGCTGTCTACCTGCTCCTTTTTGAGGGTGGCTCTTTTTCCATTCCGCTAAACGCATTGCTCTGATTTGCGCAGGTGTCATTTTTTGTGTGGTAACACTTTTAAGGCTGCGAGGGAGCTGAGCCGCTTTTTGTTTCAAAAGTCCACGAGTGGTTACATTACTAGCTTGTTGCGCACGACGTATTTGATTGTATTTTTCACGGGTATAACCTGTAGCATTTAAAACATCACGCATAATGACAGGATGAATAAATATCATTAGATTTTGTTTAACTTTGGTGGTGCGATTATTTTGGAAGAGTTTACCAACAATGGGAAGATCGCCCAATACAGGTACTTTCTGAGTGGTGGTGGTGTAATCGTCTTGTGTTAAGCCACCAAGAACTATGATCTGATTATCCTCAACTATAACCTTCGTTTTGATCGCACGTTTATTTGTGATTAAATCAGAAGCGCTTTCATTACTTGCCGCAAGGCTAGAAATTTCTTGATCTATTTCTAGTACCACACTGCTTCCTGCATTGATTTGTGGCTTGATTTTTAGCGTCAAGCCAACGTCCTTTCTCTCAATCGTTTGGAAAGGGTTAGAAGGCGTTGAAGAGCCTGAGGTTGTACCTGTGTAGCTACCTGTAACGAAAGGAACATTTTTACCAATAACAAAGGTTGCCTCTTCATTATCCATTGCGATCACATTGGGTGTCGAAAGGATATTGGTAGCCGCATCGCCACTTAATGCATTCATTAATGCTGCAAACTGGAAGCTACCAACGGTATTGGCTAGCCCTGTTACAATACCCGCACCTGAAGGGATTTGTTTTGATGCAATAGCCGTTAGAGATACTTTGCTACCAGGAAAACCTGTGATGCCAACAGGTGATGTTCCTTTAGAGCCACCCACCGCGAGTTGAACTCCGATTTCTTTGGAAAGATTTTCAGAAACTTCGGCAATAATAACCTCAACCATAACCTGTGCGCGACGCACATCAAGGCGGCGTATAACTTTAGCCAAATTGGCATGTGCTGCTTTGCCCGCTGTAATGATAAGGGAGTTGGTTGTATCATCTGCTTGAATATCAATGTCTGCTTTTGTTGTTCCTGCGGCGCCTTTAGTCGTTGCTTTAGTACTTTTTTGTGTTTTTGATACACCTGTTAATACTTTAGCTATCTCACTTGCTTTGGCATACCGTAAATAAACAACACGCGTTTTTTCTTCTGGGGTCTTTGGAATATCTAAATTAGTAATAATACGTTTGATTTGCTGACGAGTAGCAGAATCACCACCGAGTAGTAAACTATTGGTGCGTTTATCAACAGAGATTATAGGCTTTCTACTAACAACACCTTTAGAGGTTGCTGTCGTATTTTGAATATCTTTGATAGTTTGTGCTAAGTCTTGAGCAACCGCATACCTTAGTGGAATAACCTCAAGTGCTTTTTTAGGCGTGTCTAATTGCCTAATGATTTTGCGCATCTCTTGACGAATAGACTTATCACCACCTAGCAATAAACTGTTGGTACGGACATCCGCAGATATTTTTGCTTTACCAGGTAGACCAATTTTTGAATTGGTTTTATTTAAGGTTTGAACCGTTTGGGCTAATTGTTTGGCAGAAGCATAACGCAAAGGCACAACTTCCATTTGCTCATCATCAGCACGATCCATCTTTTTGATGACTTTAATCAAGCGTTCGATATTAGCAGCACGATCAGAGATAACAATGGTGTTACTCGGTGCATAAGCTTGTAGTTGTCCTGTACTTGGTACTAAAGGACGTAGAATGGGTACAAGCATTGAGGCAGGGACATGTTCAACACGAATAACGCGTGTAATCAAATCGTCAGGCTTCTTTGATTTTAGTTCTTTTAGTGTTTCAATAACGGGTACGGGTAGCTGCTTAGCTTGATTTGAAGGCACAATTTTTATTATAGAGCCTGTTGGAACAGCTGAGAAATTATGCACTTGAAGAACTGATAAAAATACTTCGTAAAGCTCATTTTCATCAATGTCACGACCCGTAACGATAGTTACTTTGCCATTGATTCTAGGATCAACAATAAAGGTCTTTTTGGTGATACGAGACACCATATCAATGAGTGTTTTTATATCCGCATTTTTTAAGTTAAGTTGGGCAGAATCTGCCGCATAACTTGGTGTTGCAGTTCCCATAAGCAATAGTAGCGTACTACTGGCTAAGAGTTTTTTTGCGTGAGACAAGCCGTGTTTTTTGTTACGAATCATTTTAGGTCTTGAGTTTTATAAAAATTTTAAGGATAAGGAGGCGATAGATTCGTGTCAGATTGCTTGAGGAATCTCTGATTAATTTAATCGGAGCTTTCTAACGAAATCTAGCCTACTCTAATTGCAGTAATTATGCCTTGATTAAGTATGTCAGGCTAGGATGTTCCTAGACATCCCATCATTATTACTAATGTTTAATTTGTAGTTATGAGTGAAAATATACGGATATATAAAAATAAATCATCTATTTACTCATAAATAAATCGGGTGATTTTAAGAAATTGAACTATGCTAAAAACAACCTTAATATTGATTTGTATTTTTTAATATAAGTATACTTTTCAATA
>DQSN01000195.1 GCA_015663245.1 Leucothrix mucor | reverse complement strand
CTCTCCTGGTGGCTCAGTGATGGCGGGCTATCGTATTTTGAAGGCTATGGAAGGTAGTAAAGCTCCTGTTTATGTGGTGGTAAAATCATTTGCAGCATCAATGGCAGCGACAATAGTCACCTTGGCTAAAAAATCATTTGCTTATCCTAATGCAATCATGTTGCATCACCAAATTAGCTCTACCTTTTTCTTTGTGCGTATGAACTTAACACAGCAAAAAGAGTTTTATGATGAATCAAAAAAGTGGTGGGATCGTCTAGCATCTCCCGTTGCTGCAAAGATGGGTATCACAACGGATGAGTTTATTAAGCGGATGTATGCAGAATCTTCTGATGGTGATTGGTCTGAATTTGGAAGTGATGCGAAAAAGCTAAAGTGGGTTGATCATATTGTCGAAAAGATAGAAGAAACATCATTATTGAAAGACCCTAATGCTGAGAAAAAGCCACCAATAGAAAAAGGTATCATTCTTGCTAAGTCAGTAGATAAGAAAGGGCGACCTATTGTGTACCTTCCACGTCTTTCTCCTAAGGATATGTACTTTTTGTATAACCCTGATCAGTACTATCAGCTGAGATAGTTTTTTACCTCTGATGTTTATATTCAGCCATTCTTTAGATTTTCTAAGAATGGCTGTTTTGTTTGTGGTTTACCAGTTTTCTGGGTAGATCGTTTTTCTCGAATCAATACTGTTTTCTACAGAGATCAGCTTTCTTCTGTGTGTGAACTTTGTGGTATAGGAAAACTAAATAAACCCTATTGTTTACGGTTAATACGTGGTTTTGACCTTGCTATGTTTCGCAGAGCTATTGGCTAACGGTGTGTAGCTATGATCTTGAACTAAAGGTATAACTAAAAATAGAAGTTTAGAGCCTTAAATAAGCTTATTGATTGATATAAAAGAATATTTTTAGTAGATCTCGGTGTTAAATAAGGAGTATGATAAGTGCGTTTGAACGAAAGAGCCTAATATAAATAATTAAATTAATCATATTTTAGGCACTTAATACGTTCAAATAGGCCGTATAAATTTAAGTTAATAAATAATACTAATGAGATGATTTATATTGATCTAGTAGACAGGTAAAAACTTTATCTATCAATAGATCTGTTCAAAACTCACCAGCTATAGGAACTTATGAGAATGGCACGTTTAAACCCGCTAAATTTAATTTTTATTTTCCTCCTTTTTAGTCTCACTGCCTGTGGTGGAGGAGGAGGCGGTAGTGGTTCCAGTAAAGCAACTATCAAAGAAGCTTCTTTAACAGTTAATTCTAAATCACTAGCGGGGATTAGTTTTCGCTCTGGAGCCACTACGGGCATTACTGACTCATCAGGTGCTTATCGTTATGAAGAAGGTAGAGATGTCACCTTTTCTTTGGATAGTGAGATATTAGGCAAACTATCAAGTAAAGAGATAGCTAACACATCACCGACGACATTAACGCAGATTGTTAATTCTGGCGAAAATCCTAGTAGTATTATAAAAGACCTGCCTAATTTGTATAAGCAACTTGATACAGGCGGAGAATACATTCAATCGCCGACTTTTCTTAGTTTAATTGGTGCAAAAAAAGAAAAAATACTTACACTCAAAGGTAAGCCTGTTAAGGGCGTTCTCTACAGCTCAGGTGATATTTCTGGCACAACCGACCAATATGGATTGTTTGATTATCAAGCGAGTACTAATATCGATTTTACCGTTGCAGGAAAGCTCATTGGTAGTATTAATCCCAGTAATCTGCCTGTTAGTATTGAGCATCTTGTTAAGAATGCTGAAAATCCTATTCTCAAGCACCTTCCTATGCTTCTGGAAGATTTAAATCCAGAAAGTGCCAGTATTATCAATGCACAAGTTTCTGAATATCGCTTGGAACAGGCTTTATTTAAACCTGATTCCTTGCCATTAGACCGCTCCTTAGGTATTAACTTGGAAACACCTCAAGCAGAGGCAGACGGTATTTATCAGCCTCTCCCTTTTGTTGATATTTTCCGCGTAGCACGTCCATTCCAAGAAGGTTCTTGTGATGATATTAGTTACGACCGTGCGGGTTGGCCGCTAGAACTCCCCGCTAGTTGTGCTTCGCAGGGCAATAAAAAATATGCAAAAACACGTATCCTACAATTCATGCCCGCAGGTGCCGCTGCCGCTGGGCGTTATCATGTGTTTTATGATGGCAAGGGTATTATCACCTTTAGTGGCATGGCAAGTAATAAGCAAGCAGTCGGTACAGGACATTTAACCGTTGATATTAAGCCGCTATCGAAAACTCAAAGTATTCATGGTGTTGAAGTTTTCTTAACAAAAATTGATGCGACTGACCCTATTCGTAATATTCGTATCGTAATGCCAGGTGGAATTTGTAAAGGCAACCCTTTTGATCGCGTAGAATCGTCGAGTCAGTGCTCGGATGATAAGCCGTTTATAGCTTTTTCAGATGTACTAAAAAACAATCGTGATGCCATTATATTTAACCCTGACTATCTAGCTTTCCACAAAGATTTTCGTGTTTTACGCATGATGAATATTATGGAAGCCACGCCACGTCGCCCTGAATCAAATAGCATCAACCCTTGTTTGGCAGAAACAAATGCCAGCACAAACTCTAAGATAACACTGGCTGATCTTACGGCTGATGCCTCATCATCGGCAGATAGTATCGCAGTAGCAGAAACAGCCGTTAAAGACGCAAAAACTGCTTACAATAGCTGTTTAACACGGCCGCGGAATTGGAACCATATTGCGAAAATTTCTGATGCTAGTTGGGGCGGTTCGTTCAAAACGATTGTCACTAAACGCTACGGTGTACCGCTTGAGGTAACCGTAGCATTGGCAAATTTATTACAGTCGCATCCGTGGTACACACTGCCTTTTAATGCTGATAACGACTATATCGATAAATACGCCAGCTATCTTAAAGGTAATTTAGATCCCTCACTTAAAGCACACATTGAATATACCAATGAGTTTTGGAATGGAGGTTTTTGGGGCTCACAGTATGCCTTAGTAATGGGCTATCAACTCGGTCTTAACTCACCAAAACTAGACTTTAAAAATGAAGATCATACTGCTCGTGTGCGCTTTTATTCCAAGCGGTCGGTAGAAATATTTAAACGCTTTGAAAGTGTATTTGGAGGAACAGCAAGGTTAGTACGCATAATGGGATCTTCTCATAAATCGCACTCAATTAGCCGCGAAATTCTAGACCATAATGATGCTTCTGATGATACCGATGTGCTAGCCGTTGCGCCTTATTTTCATGGATGCTGGAGCCGTAGCCGAAAAATTGGTGATGAAGATATCTCAATTGTGCAGTGTAGTGATACAGACGTTGTGCCTACCGTATTCACAGAAGCAACCTCTTTGGATGATGTATTTGCCATTATGAATACCACCTATACACCGACAGAGAGTGATATTGCAAAAAAAGGGGATACCGACTCTGTAAGCTCAATAACACAATTAATTTCCAATCAAGTCACCATCGCCAATCAATTTGGCGTTGATTTGTATGCCTATGAAGGTGGGCAACACTTAAAAGTTAACTTTGGTGACCCTGAAATCTCTCAAGCCAAAAAGGATAGCCTGCAAGACTTATTCACCGCAGCTAATAAAGACCCTCGCATGGGCGAGCTATATATCAAGCTATTAAGCGAATGGAAACAACGAGGTGGTAAGCAGTTTATGCTATTCACCTCACCACAAAGCTTCAACCGCTTCGGCTTCTTTGGGATCAAAGAACACATCAATCAAGCTAGAAGTGATGCACCAAAATATGATGCCGCGATGCGTTTTCAGGAAGATACTGCTGGATGTTGGTGGGTTGGTTGTAAGTAAGTTTGTTCTAACTGCCTATAGTATGGCTGGCGTGGAACCACGCATTACATTTCCCAATCTTTTAAGGAAACTATCCTACTAGTCCATCCTAGCTAGGTCTCCAACGCGGGAGTCCTAAGCTGAATAAGGGAGTCTCTTTAATTAAGTGGGAAATGTAATAACGCAGGTCAGCAACCATGAGGTTTATCGTAGCGTTTTTAAAGACAATGAGTTTTAGAAAGAAATTTCATTAAAAGGTATAAACCGAAGGTGGCTTTATTGGAGTTATTATAGAGAAATGTTGGTTAACTTTTTATCGGATAAAGAGCATGTTTTAACCAAGTCAGTTTAGGAACTCTAAAGAGTTAGTATTAGCCTGTTGCTATTATAAAATGCATGTAAGCAAGATGAATAATAAAACCATTCCTTTAGCTTGCAGTTATGAGGTTAATATTTGTGATTATTCGTCAAGCTTTATTTTTTGGTTTTATCCTAACAATCTCTCTTGTGGTGCCTACTGTAAGTTGGTCTATCGATGAGTTTTCTTCGGACAAAAAACGAGTTCATCAGAACGGCTCCATGCACTCGCAATCTATTAAAGTGTCGGCATGGATAAAGCTGGATAACTTTACTGACAAATGGCAATGGAAAGGATATGGCGCTGGCTTATTACTTGTCCCAAAAACTAGGCAAGTGGTTTTTTATATTTTTGATAAAAAAGGAAATAAGCGATCAATAAAGTCGGAATTGAATAGCTTTAGATTCGGTGTCTGGCAACACGTATCAGGTGTGTTTGATGTGCAAAGTGATATAATGGAACTCTATGTGGATGATCAAGGAAAGCCTCCATATCGCCAAACAGTAAGTTTTATTTCAAGTGAAAATTTTAATCCTCCCTCCAAAAAGAAAAATTTACTTTTTCATAAGGTTATTAATACAAAGATAAAAGCTCGTTCTAAGGCGATCAAAAAAACAATCCAAGCAGTAAAATCAAAACCTTCGCTGCGTCCTAAGCAGCTTGTAAAGCCCATTATTCAACAAGCTGTACATAAGAGACTAAACTTGCCTAGACGAGTGCGTATTATGCCGTTAGGTGACTCCATCACAAGTAGTAATGCATATCGCCATTTGCTGTGGAAAAAATTACAGTCGGCTGGTTACCAAGTTGACTTTATTGGTACTGCTAAAGATATAGGGGTAAATTATGATACGGATCATGAGGGGCATTCTGGCTGGGAAGCAGGAGAGATAGAGGCAAAAATTAGTGGCTGGTTGAATCATAATACCCCTGATATTGTGATGTTGCATATTGGCACCAATGACTTGACCCATGGGCAAAGCAATGCAAGCACATTAAGTGAAATAAATGGCATTATTGAGCGCATTAGGAGAAAAAATAATTCAGTCATTATTTTGTTGGCAAAAATTATTCCAATACGCCATTTGGATACGAGTGCTTTTAATCACCAACTTGGGCGCTTTGCTGAGCAACGAAGCACTCAGGCTTCGCCAGTTATCGTTGTGGATCAGGCTTCAGGTTATGATGCCGTTACAGATAGTATCGATGGTATTCACCCTAATAATAAGGGGGAGAGAAAAATAGCAAACAAGTGGTTTGGAGCGTTAAGGAGGCTCTTGTCTAAAGAAGGTATGCCTTCAGTTCGCACTACCTATTAAGGTGATCGCTTCAGAATTATTTTTATCCTCGGTCAAGCTCTAGGAGGCTGACCGAGAATGGAATAAGCTACTGCAAATTCGTCTGATTGCACCTGTCTTATGGTCAAATTCGTTAAAGGGAACAACCATTTTCCTCATTTGCTCATAAAACAGGCACTAATCAGCCAAATTTTCGCGACGCTTACCATTCTCAGACAGCCTCCTAGGAGTCTGACCTAGAATGGAATAAGCTACTATAAATTCGTCTGATTGCACCTATTTAAGCTTATATCCAGATTAATCAAGCGTTAAAGATGTACTAGGTTCTGTTGATACTTGGTTGTATCTTTATTTTCTAGTCGATTTTTTCTATCAATGTAAAAATAGTACATGGCAGGCAGGGCAACGCGGTTCTTGCTTGTAGAATAAAAAGAGGGGATGCATATAAGCATCCCCTCTTTAGTTATATTGCTAGCTAAAAACTAAATATTCTTAGAAGAATCCTAATGGATCAGGACTATAACTCACTAATAAGTTCTTAGTTTGTTGGTAATGATCAAGCATCATACTGTGATTTTCACGACCAATACCTGACTTCTTGTAACCACCAAAGGCGGCATGTGCAGGGTATAGATGATAACAATTCGTCCATACGCGTCCTGCTTGAACAGCTCTACCAACACGGTAAGCACGATTCATATCGCGTGTCCAAAGACCTGCGCCTAAGCCGTACTCTGTGTCATTTGCAATAGCGATGGCATCTGCTTCATCTTTAAAGGTGGTGATACTGATAACAGGACCAAAAATTTCTTCTTGGAAGACGCGCATATCGTTTGTGCCACTTAAAATAGTGGGTTGAATGTAAAAGCCACTATTGATGGCATCATTTGTTTCTGCAATTTCACCACCTGTTAACACTTCAGCGCCTTCGTCACGTCCGATTTGTATGTAAGAGAGGATAATATCAAATTGTTCTTTTGAAACTTGCGCGCCCACTTGCGTGTCGGTATCGAGTGGGTTGCCTTGCTTAATGGTTTTTGCTTTTTCGATTAGGCGCTTGGTAAATTCTTCTGCAATGCTTTCTTGAACAAGAATACGTGAAGGACAAGTACAGACTTCGCCTTGATTAAAGAATGCTAGTGCCGCGCCTTCAAGGCATTTTTCGATGTAGGAGTCTTCATGGTTCATAATATCTTCAAAGAAAATATTCGGTGATTTTCCGCCTAACTCTACGGTTGATGGAATTAATGAATCAGCCGCACATTTAAGGATATGTTGACCAACCGCAGTAGAACCTGTGAAAGCAAGCTTTGCAATGCGTGATGATGTTGCTAGTGCTTGACCTGCTTCAGGACCAAAGCCTTGGACAATATTAAGAACGCCAGCAGGCAGTAAGTCGCCAATAATTTCCATCAATAATGAAATAGACAAAGGTGTTTGCTCTGCGGGTTTAAGCACAATGCAATTACCCGTTGCTAAAGCAGGTGGGATTTTCCAAGCTGCCATTAGTAAGGGAAAGTTCCAAGGAATGATTTGTCCAACAACACCTAGTGGCTCATGGAAGTGATAAGCAACGGTATTTTCATCTAAATCACCAATGCTACCTTCTTGTGAGCGTATGCAACCTGCAAAATAACGAAAGTGATCAGCGGCTAAAGGTATGTCTGCGGCTAACGTTTCGCGTACACCTTTGCCGTTATCCCACGTTTCTGCAATGGCTAATAACTCGGCGTTTTCTTCAATGCGATCTGCTATTTTCAATAAAATATTAGAGCGTTCAGTGACGGATGTTTTGCCCCAAGCATCTTTTGCGTTATGAGCAGCATCTAATGCTAACTCTACATCTTCTGCGGTAGAGCGTGGTACTTCACAAAAAACTTCGCCATTAACAGGTGATAGGTTATCAAAATATTGTCCTTTGACGGGAGCAACCCACTCGCCACCGATGAAATTTTCATAGCGCTTTTTGAATTGAATGGTTGAGTCTGGGGTATTTGGGTTTGGATATAACATATTGATCCTCTTTTATAATATTTTAATAAGGAAGGTAGGTGGAGTAGCTTTTCTAGGTGAGTATTATTTTTGAGTAGAAAAGCCATTTCGTATACATTCCTGAGTACAGTGTCCAATGGTGTAGGGAAAAATATCAGGGTTTATGTGCTATTCTTTGTAGAAGCCCGATAGAAATATTTTCGCCTAACTATCAACAGTAGTTTCTTTTACTAAGCGTGACTTTCATGACAATCCCAAAAGATGATATGTGCGTCCTATGTCATTTTTAGAGATGTTGATCAAGACAACTTACTTTACGGAGTGATAATTATTAAAACATTTAATCATTTAAGAAAATCACCGAAAGAGTTAATTGAAAATAAGATTAGTTTTGCGGGGCCTAACTCAGAAGTGAGTATTTATGATACCTATGAGTCATGCGAGCGAGTTCTCTTGGAGTCTGATCAGTTGATGTTTTGCGGCATGATGACAGGTCGTAAAATTATGCACTCACCTAATCTGGCGCAAGGACAAGTATTTTTACCGCACGAAAGTTTTGTGATCGCCCCTGGTAACTCAGTAGAAATTGATTTTCCCGATGCAAGCTTGAGCGAACCAACCAGTTGTTTGACCATCGAAATCGAAAAACAAAAGGTTAACACGCTTAAAGAGCATTTATGCAACGCGCAACCGCTTTTAGAATCTGCAAATGAGTGGGAGTTTGGTGTTCCTGTACTGCACACCCATCACTCTAGCGCGACGCAACGACTATTAAGTCGTATTTCAAACCTATTTTCAGAAAATCACCCCGATAAAGATGCCCTGATTGATTTGAATATTTCAGAATTGATCATTCGGATGCTACGACATAACACGCGTGAGTTTTTATTACTTTATTGTCGTACAGACCCTGAAGCCAATAGCCTAATAGCAGCGCTCGACTGGATTAATAGCACCTTGTCAAAGCCCTTGGATATTAATCAACTTTGCCGTCATGCTTGTATGAGCAGAAGTCGCTTGTACATAGAGTTTAGAAAAAATCTAGGGTGCTCGCCAGTGGAGTTACAGCAACAACTACGCTTAAAACTTGCCGCAGAACGTATCAAAAAAGGGGAAGCAATTACTGCCATTAGTTATGACTTAGGTTTTAGTAGCCCAAGTCATCTATGTTCTCGTTTTAAAGCATTTTTTGGCTGTACTGCGACAGAATACAAACATCGTGGTTAACTTAAAGATCAATGTTCTTGATACTTCTTTTCCAACTCAAGTAAATACTCCTTGCGCCAAATACCACCACCATAGCCCGTCATCGTTCCGTTCTTCCCAATTACACGATGGCAAGGGACGATAATGCTGATTTTATTATTACGATTTGCATTGGCAACCGCACGGACTGCTTTGGGATTGTCGATAAACTCAGCTTGTTCTTGATAAGAGCGAGTTTCACCATAAGGGATGTTTTGTAACGCTTGCCATACCTGCATCTGAAATTCTGTTCCTTTTATATCAAGCGGTATATCAAAGATTTTAAGTGCGCCGTTAAAATAGCTTTGAAGCTGTTGTGCTAGTGGCGCAAAGAACTCGCTATTACCTGCAATAATGGTGGCGGTATAGCTTTTCTTTAAGCGCGCTAACTGCATGGGAATGCGATCAGTATCGGTAAACTCTAGTAAGCAAATACCTTGTGTGGTTGCGCTGGTAAGTAGGTCTCCAAAAGGGGTTTTAATGCGAGCAATAACGATACTGTGTTGTTTGGGCGTTTGCTGGTTATCAGCTTCTCCATAAAAGGGGATGTTTTGAGCATCAATATCATTATTATTCATGACAGTCTATTCCATAGTTGGAAAGTAAGGTAACTGCGAAACGGTGCGCAGTGTTGAGGTTTTAGTGGTGTTTTGAATTTAGCCATTACTTTTTTAACACCAAGGTCGCCACCGAGGTAAATATCAGGATCACTCAATCCGCGCATTTTTGCATAGTCGATTGTCCAAGGTCCAATTCCTTTGATGCTTATCCAGTGATCGGGGTTATCAGCATCGGGGGTATCAATATAATATTGGGCGAAGTCTTTTAATGTCTGTTTGCGTTTTTCAGGTATTTTTAAAAAACTAAAGTCAGACGGCGCCATTTGCTCTGGAGTAGGGAAGTAGCAGTGTCCACCCGTGGATGTTTTACCAAGAGTGTGAATGACTTGGGTGACTAAATTGATGGCTGCGTTTACGGATATTTGTTGACCTAGAATTGCTCTTACCCCTGCTTCAAAAACAGACCACGTGCCAGGTAGGCGCATTCCTGTTGTTAAATCTTCAAAGCCACTTTCTGATAAGTGCTGGTCGATGATTTGGCTGTCTGCATCTAAATCTAAAATACGTCGAATATTGTTAATAACGGCTTTTAGTAATAAGGTGTTATCAATCTCGATGCTGATATCAAAGCAATGTCGAGTGGCATTGTGTATTGCAGTGAACTTTCCCTTACATTCGCCTTGTTCATTTTGCCACGTAAACATTCGTCCGTATGAGTGTTCGTTGCTCCATTCCATTTCTGCAATAAGTCGATGAGCCAAAAAGGCTTGTAGCGTGCTCCAATTATAGGGAGGGCGATAAGAGAGCTTTAATTGCAGGGAGTTACCAATTTTTGTTTTTGATTGGCGTATTTGTGAGGGGCTCATGGAGAGTTGTTTTTGGAAGCAATCATTAAAGCGACGAATAGATTTAAACCCAGCGGCAAAGGCTATTTCGGTGATTGGTAGCGCTGTTTGATGCAAGAGATTCTTAGCGAATTCACACTGGCGAAATAAAGCATAAGACTTGGGTGATACTCCTAAGTATTTTTCAAATAACTTGCGACAATAACGATCGCTAATACCAAGTCTTGTAGCAAGTTCCACTAAACTCCCTTGCTCTAAAGCGCCATTGTCGATGAGATATTTTGTTCTTTTTAGAGTGGTATCAGCACCATTCCATAATGGTGAGTCAGGTGCGCTATCAGGATGGCAGCGTAAGCAAGGACGATAACCTGCTTTTGCGGCTAGATGAGCATAATCAAAATATTCAATATTCTCTTCTTTAGGCGTATTCGCAGGACAAATAGGGCGACAATAAATACCTGTCGTTTTTACAGCCACAAAAAATCGACCATCAAAACGAGGGTCACGAGAGATTCTCGCTTGTTGGTAGGCTTTTAGAGTGCTATCAGGCATGGCTATCTTTTTTGTGAGCTGAAAAGATAATTGTAGCGTGTCGCAAAAATAAAACTAGCCAGTATCGGAACTGAATAGTAAGCCTTTAGGAACGTGCACGGTATAACTTCCCGATTCTAACTTGAGTCTTTGCTCCAGATGGAATGATCTCATTCGTTAAGTAGAATAACTATATTCCTGCTACGCTTCTAAGTTGAGCTAAAGCTCAGTTAAGTCATGAGATCATCCCATTTGAAATAAAAAATTCTGCGTTACAAGATCGGGAAGTTATACGGTGCATGTTCCTTAATTGTTTTCTAAGCTTTCTTTTTTAGAACTTTATGGTCAAAAATAAAACTACCAAATGGAATAAAGGCGGCTACTAAACCTATTATCCACTGCATAAGTGTTAAACGATCTTTGGTCAGTGACATGGTTAGTAAGGCTAAATAAACCAAAAAAGCCACCCCATGAAGCGGACCTACAATAGATACCATTTCTGGAATACCAGCCATTCGCTTTAAAGGCACGGCAATTAACATTAATAAAATAAGTGTTGTGCCTTCGACTAAGGCTGCTTTGCGTAGAATATTGATGCTCAAGATGACTTCCCCATAATGCTTATTTTTAAAGTCAGGGGAGGATAGCAGAATCATATTTCTAATAGGGTGATTTTTATCAATTATTTTTCATCTGCAAGATCGCCTTTGTGAAGATACAAACCGATACAATAAAGCAACATCATGAAATGTTAACCTGAGTTATTATTAAGTCCTTCTTGGTCTTAATTAGGTTTAAATCAGCCCATGCTTTATAACATAACACTTTTTATCAGTGCCACTGTATTGGTATCGCTATTAACAGCTTGCGGTGGAGGTGGCGGCTCTAGTTCTACGCCGAATACGGGTGTACGTCTTGATTTAGACAAAGCTTCTAATTTTGTAAGTTTTGAAAGTGGTCATGTGCGCCCTTTGGCTAAATCACTGGATGGCAAACTGCTATTTGCGGTCAATACACCTGCTAATAGTGTCGAGATTTTTAATATTACGGCTACAGGCTTGGAGTATGCAAACACGGTGGCGGTGGGCATGGAGCCTGTCGCGATAGCGGTAAGGAGCCAGTCAGAAATATGGGTGGTTAATCACCTATCTGATTCAATTAGTATTGTTGATTTAAGTGCAGCAACACCAAGAGTGACGCGAACTTTGCTCGTGGGTGATGAGCCAAGAGATATTGTTTTCGCAGGTACTTCAAAAAAACGTGCTTTTATAACCACAGCACACCGTGGTCAAAATAGCCCTTATGGTCCTGCAACTCTGCCTAATAACCCCAGTGAGGCGACCACAGCAGGAATAGGGCGTGCGGATGTTTGGGTTTTTGATAGTGCTAATTTAGGTGCTACTTTTAGGTGGCAAGCCTGAAACCATCATCAGTCTATTTACCGATACACCACGTGCTTTAGCCGTTACTCCTGATGGAGCGACTGTTTATGCTGCGGGCTTTCTTACTAACAATCAAACAACTGTGATTACTGAAGGTGGTGTTTGCAATGGTGGTGCTACGGCTGAACCTTGTGTGGTTGATAATGGCACAAAAGCACCAGGCGGCTTACCTGCGCCGAATGCTAATCGAGAAGGGTTTGTACAAAACGAAGTGGGTTTGATTGTTAAATTTAACAAAGCCACAAAAGCTTGGGAAGATGAGTTGGGGCGTGATTGGAAAAATCAGGTGAACTTTAACCTGCCTGATAAAGATGTCTTTGCAATTAATGCCAATGCTAATCCTCCAGTAGAAACGGCTTCCTTTAACAGTGTGGGAACGGTCTTGTTTAACATGATCGTTAATCCTAAAAATGGCAAAGTGTATGTATCGAATACTGAAGCGAATAATGAAATACGCTTTGAAGGTACGCGAGAGTCTACAGATTTCACCACTGTTAATGGTCATGCGCATGAAACACGTATCAGTATTCTTGATGGGACAAACGTTAGTTTTCGAAAAATTAACAAGCATATTGATTATGCTCAGATACCAGCTCCAGCAGGCATTAAAGATAAAAGCTTGGCGATACCCACAGAAATGGCGATTAGTAGTGATGGCAAAGTACTATATCTCGCTGCCTTTGGCTCTTCCAAAGTTGGTATTTTTGATACTGTAAAATTAGAGGACGATAGTTTTATTCCTAATGCTGAAAATCATATCAATATTTCAGGCGGAGGGGTGAGTGGTTTAGTGTTGGATGAAGCAAAGCAGCGTCTGTATGTTATGTCACGCTTTGATAACTCCATTTCAATTGTGAACACAAATAATAAAGTTGAGACGGCACATATCGCCCTATTTAATCCAGAGCCAAAAAATATCATTGCAGGTCGTCCACTTTTGTATGATGCCCGCTTTGGTTCGAGTAATGGCGAAGCGGCTTGTGCCTCGTGTCATGTATTTGGCGATTTTGATAACCTAGCTTGGGATTTAGGTGATCCTGAGTCAGACTTATTGTCAAACCCTAATCGTAGCGGACCTGTTCCTGGAATACGTCTATTTCATCCCTTAAAGGGACCGATGACAACACAATCATTGCGTGGAATGGCAAAGCAAGGTCCATTGCATTGGCGGGGTGATCGTACCGTAGGGCGTTCTGGCGGAGACTCGCAAAATTCACATGAAGCATTCCAAGAATTTAATATCGCTTTTCCAGGTTTGTTAGGGCGCGATGGTTTGTTGCAGGATAAAGATATGAAAGCATTTTCTAACTTTATGTTGGCAGTCACCTATCCGCCAAATCCCAACCGTCCCCTGGACAATAGTCTTACCACAAAGCAATTGGCGGGGAAGGAGCTCTTCTTTAATGCAGGTTCTACTCCAATAACAGCTAGTTTGGCATTAACGTGTGACCAGTGTCATATCATCGATCCTGAAAAAGGTTTTTTTGGCAGTAGTGGTTTGATGAGTTTTGAAGGTGAGCCTCAAGATTTTAAGATTGCTCATTTACGTAATCTTTATCAAAAAGTGGGAATGTTTGGTATGTCGCCTGTTTCAGGAGGGATTTTTAAAGGAGGGAAAGAGCATACAGGGGATCAAATTAGAGGTTTTGGTTTTATACATGATGGCAGCGTTGATAGCATCATACGCTTTCATCAATCATCAGTTTTCTTTTTTGAGGGTGGCGAGCCGCAGCAGCGAGAGATAGAACAGTTTATGTTGGCAATGGATACAAATATGAAGCCGATTATTGGTCAGCAAATAACTATGTCCAAGAGTAGTGGTGAGAGTGTTAAAGCAAGGGTTCAATTACTATTTGATCGTATGGATGCGGGTGATAATGAAGTAATTGCGATAGGAACTAAAAATGGTAAGGCATTTGGAGCAGTGCGCTTATCAAATGGGAAGTTCCAATTGGATGACATAAACATAGAACCTATTACGCAACATGAACTGTTTAAGATTACGGAAGTGAATCAGCAGGAAATCACCTTTACGGCAGTTCCTTTAGGATCTGCACGTCGTATGGGGGTGGATTATGATGATAGAGTGCTAAATGCTAATGACAATTGCCCTGCGAGGGTTAATCCTAAGCAGGAAGACCAAGGCGAAAATGGTGTTGGGGATGCTTGTTAGTAGTCTTAGATTTTTGGTGTTTGATAATATGAAGTCAAAAGTTAAATAAAGCATTGACGGGGAGCAAAGTCTGTATATAATGCGCCGCTCACTCAGGCAGATGGGTCGCTTTTAAAGGGT
>DQSN01000161.1 GCA_015663245.1 Leucothrix mucor | reverse complement strand
TGTTAATTCTTGGCGACCTTCCCCTGCGGCATTACCTACCCAAACGCCCACCGTATATTGCGGGGTTGTGCCCATTGCCCATGCGTCGCGATGTCCAAAACTTGTGCCTGTTTTCCATGCTATTTTATGGCTACTGGTGAAGTTACGCCAATAGCCCGACTCATCGGGGCGCGTGACTTCTAGCAAGGCTTGCAAGGTCATCCATGCGCTGGCGGGGGAAATTTCTTGGCGGCGTTTGCTTGATGATTTTCCACCTTGCAACACAAATGGCTGATGATAATTAGCCGTGCCAACAGCCGAGCGTTGCTGCTGTGCGATATTCGCGAGGTTGGCATAAAGGCTGGTCAACTCCCATAGCGTGGTTTCCGCTCCACCTAAAATGAGCGGCAAACCATAGTCACGAGATTTACGGTGTAAAGTCGTCATGCCCATTTGTCGTAAAAAACCCAAAAAGCTCTCCACCCCATGCTGGCTTAATAAATTAACCGCAGGAATATTCAAGGAGCGCGCTAGTGCCTGTTTTGCGGCGACTGCACCCTGAAATTGTCGATCAAAATTCTTTGGCTGATAGCCCGAATAGCGCACAGGCGTATCGGCAATTAAAGTCTCTGGCAGTACCTGCCCCTGCTCGATCATTTTCGCAAATAAAAATGGCTTTAAGGTACTACCCGTACTGCGCGGACGATGTATTAAATCAATCGCTTGCCCGTGTTTTTCTGCCCTTGCCACAGGTGCATTACCCACATAAGCCACCACCTCAAAGTTATGATTATCAATGACTAAAATTGAAAGATTATGCACATCGCTTAATGCCAATGTTTCTGCATGATGCTTGGCAACTTGATTGATGCGTTGCTGCAAGGTCTCGTCGATGGTGGTAAAGAATCGCTGTTGTTGCGGATGCTTAGCAATCAGCGTATCCAACAAATGTGGGGTTAAACGCGGCAAGTTCTTTGGTTTGCGCGGTAATGGCTCGATAATCGCTAAATCATATTCTAACTTCGATAAGTCTTGCTGTTGATAAAGCTTGTTAAGTAGACGATTGCGTTTAGCTAATAGCTTTTGACGATGCCGACCCAAATGGATTAAAGACGGACTATTCGGCAACACCGCCAACATCGCACTTTCTGCCCATGATAATTGCTCAGGCGTGCGTCCAAAATATCGCCAAGAAGCCGCCTCCAATCCCACCACGTTACCGCCAAACGGCGCATGACTGCTATATAAGGCTAACACCTCCTGCTTGCTATAGCTGACCTCCAAACGTACTGCTTTAAACAACTCCTTAAACTTCTCCCACACCGTACGACGAGGATTATGCTCCGCAAGGCGTACCACCTGCATCGACAAAGTACTCGCACCACTCACCACACGCCCTTGTTTAATATTAAGATAAAATGCACGCACCACCGCAAGGGGATCAACGCCAAAATGGGAGTAAAAGCGTTTATCTTCAAAGGCAATAATAGCCGTGGCGAATTTATTGGGAGTGGTTTCTAAGGGTGGAAAACGCCACTGCTCATCGGTAGAGATATGCGCGCCGAGTAAGTTATTATTTTTACTTAAAACAACGCTAGAAAGTGGATCGTTAAATAAAGGCTTTGGGAGTGAAAACCAGAATAAGTAAGCAAATAAAACAAGACTAAGCAGCAATAAAATTTTATAGCGATGCCGTTTTAAGCCAGCCGCAAAAAATAAGGAAACCTTGAGCCTGCCAAGGACGTTAAGCATGGTTTAAGACTGCCTTGACGGGATTAAGGACTCCAAATACGCAACTTCTGGTAAGCGTCTTTTGTAGCCTGCTTGTTCGATAAGTTGTTTAGCGGCTTCGATATGCGCCACAGCGGTTTTATCAAAGACAATTTGATGGATAGTCAATGCTAAACGGGCAAATTCTAGGTGGTAATCAGTGAGAAAGAGCAACATTCCACCACGTTGAGCTATATCATAAGCTTCTTGTAAATCCCGCAATACAGATTCGTAGCCTGTGTTGAGTGTGCGAAACACGGGATTACTGCTAGTAGCTTCACCATTACTCATACCATCAAGCGAAGGTTCAATATATATCGCGTAGTAACATTTGAGTGTTTGCATCCATTCCATAACTGCATCTTATCTGAACAGCTTATTTATATCTATATCACAGCCAGTTGACCAACTTGATCAAGCAGCTATAATATAGATATAAATAGAAAGGAGTTAATAATGCAACAATTAAATATATACGAAGCAAAAACCAATTTTTCTCAGCTAATAGAAAAAGCTAGCCAAGGAACAAGTTTTGTTATTGCAAAGTCTGGCAAGCCTTTAGCCAAGTTAGTTCCTTTGAATTTCAAACAGGGTAATGGTTTTCGTTTTGGCACACTCAAAGGAAAAATAAAGGTAGCTAGCGATTTTGATGCCCCACTCACAGATGAGTTTCTTGATCTTTTTGAGGCCGATTTATAATGCGTTTATTACTGGATACGCATATCATCATTTGGGCTTTATCAGAGCCAGATAAGTTATCTGCAAAAGCTAAATCACTTATTGAAAAGGCAGAGCTAATTTTTGTTAGCTCTGCCTCTATTTGGGAAATGTCGATAAAATCCAGCCTTGGTAAGCTGGAAGTTGATTTAGATGAAATCACAGCCGAATTAAACAAAATGGACGTGCTAGAACTTCCCGTTACATGGGAGCACTCAAAGCAGGTCAAAAAATTAGAACATCATCACCGAGACCCATTTGACCATCTATTAATAGCTCAAGCGGTTTGTGAGCCATTGATACTGGTGACGCATGATGAGATATTGGCAAAATATACTGATTTAGTACGCTTAGTTTAGTAGCTTTTAACAGCACAATAGCAAATACTATTTATCTCTTTTCCTAATTTGGCATACACTTAAGGGATCTAAACGTATCTTTACCAATACTAGTTAAAATCAAAACAACAAAAAGGGAGAGCCTTAATGAGCACTACAAATAACAATATGCCACTAAACATCATTAGCTTGATTGCTGCTATCGCGTTAATTATTGCGGTTAATATTCATTTAGACTTAGGCAGTCTATTTTATATGCTGGGTGGTTCTAGCAGTAACGGGGAGATTGTTGATGGTCGTTTTAATACCTTTTTCCTTTCTAGTTTAGGTATCACTAGCGCTATTATCTTCGTTACTTATTTACTCATCGTTAAATGTAAGACGGTCTTAACCAAGGTACTATTAACGGTTGCTGATGCCTTATTAATTTTGATGGTGTTTAATTTTACTCAAGAAAGAGTTTTGCACAATTTCACTTCTGACACTCAGGTGCATGATATTGCGAATACCACGCCTGATGCGAGTAGTATTTTTATGGGCACATCAGATACTAGCTTGCTGGTTATTGTGTTGGTGCATGTGGTTATTATGCTGATTGGCGTTATCCGTACCTTTAAATCTAAAGATGGTACGGGGCAAGACAAAGCTAGTGCTTATGATTAAGACTAGCTGTTAACAAACACATGTTAGATACAAAAAAGGCATAGTGGAGTGACTCCATTATGCCTTTTTTTATATCATTTTATGCACGCTCTAAAATGCTCGCAACAAGGTAAGCAACCCCATTGCAATCACTAGTAAGCCTGCGATTAAACGCACCATAGGCTTATGCGTCCACTTAACTAGGCGGGTTGCTATCACTCCCATCGCCAATAAATTTGGCAGTGTTCCTAAGCCAAATGCTAGCATTAGCAACGCTCCTTCAATTGCGCCACCTGCGGAGAGAGACATAATTAAGATGGTATAAACCAGCCCGCAAGGTAGCCAGCCCCATAAGAAGCCCAGAGGTATGGCGCGTTGTACGTTATTAACGGGAATAAAGCGACGACTTATTGGCTCGATGCTTTTCCATAACACCGCACCAATACGCTCAACCTTGGATAGAGCATTCCAAAGACCTGCTAAATATAAGCCAAGAAGTAGCATGAAGATGGCGGCTATGACGGAGAGTATTTTTTTAGTTTGATCTAAACCAGTGAGGTCGATCAAACTGGCTCCTAAGAATCCAACCAGTGCGCCTGCGGTTATATAACCTGCAATACGCCCTAGGTTATAGCCCAGCAGAATAGGAAGTTGTTGTAGAAAAGATGGTTTTTTAGTGGTTGGTTGCTGGCTAAAAGAAAGCATACCGACGATCCCACCGCACATCCCTATGCAGTGGACGCCGCCAAAGAGACCTGTAAAAAAGGCGACTAGATAAGGGTAGTTATTGATCCACGAGGTATCCATCAAAGAAATTACCCTGTAAGGAAGAAGTGAGTATTACTCTAATTGATTGTTTGACGTGGCATGTATTTACCCGCAGAAGTACGCGTGAACACATCATTTATCATGGGGTGAATCACTTCATCGAGCGAAGAGTCTGAACGAATACTTTGCTCTGCGACATAAGCCATGGTTGCTTCTTCGTCGACTAAAACATGATACCAAGGTGCATCTTTTGGTGCTTTGATGCCATCCTCTTCGTCGTACCATTCATCGTCGCCAGAGAAATTTGCATCGACATCGATGATCACGCCACGAAAATCATAGTGATGATGGTATACGACATCACCAATATTATATTCTGCCTTCGTTATATCCAATTGTTCTATATCCATATTTCACCCGATTTCTAGATTTACTATTATTTTTATAGGAAGTCATTATCACTATACACGGCATAAGTCTCACCGTCATCTCTATCACATAAGGCTATTTCGCTCTATTTCAAGGGTATAGGGCTGAGGCTGTTTGATTTTTATTTGATTTCATTGGGAGCCTCTATTAAAACAGGGGTATAATCCAGCCTCAAATTATTAAGGAGAGAGATATGAGACCTAGTGGTCGCGCGACGGATGAAATGCGTTCGGTTAAGTTTACCCGTAATTATACCAAACATGCGGAAGGTTCTGTGTTGGTTGAATTTGGTGATACCAAAGTGTTATGCACTGCAACTGTTGACGATAGGACTCCTCCTTGGTTACGTGGCAAGGGTAAAGGCTGGGTGACGGCAGAATACGGCATGTTGCCTCGCTCGACTGATTCACGCATGGGCAGAGAAGCCGCACGCGGTAAGCAAAGTGGACGTACTCAAGAAATCCAACGTCTTATTGGTCGTTCGCTACGCGCAGTTGTTGATATGGAAGCACTGGGCGAGCGTCAGATTATTGTTGATTGCGATGTAATTCAGGCAGATGGCGGCACACGCACAGCATCAATCAGTGGTGGTTATGTTGCTTTAGTTGATGCCGTACAAACACTATTAGATAGTGGCGTATTGGAAAAAAGCCCTCTTATTGGACAGCTAGCCTCTATTTCTGTTGGTATTTATAAGGATGAGCCTGTACTTGATTTGGATTATCCTGAAGATTCAAATGCTGAAACAGATATGAATGTGGTGATGGACGACACAGGACGCTTTATTGAAGTTCAGGGAACCGCCGAAGGTCATGCCTTTTCTCGTGATGAGATGAACCAGATGCTAGACCTCGCTGAAAAGGGCATTGCTGAAATTATCATCGAGCAAAATAATACATTAAAAGACGCATAACTCATGAGCATAAAACCACAAAAGGTCGTTCTTGCTAGCGGCAATCAAGGCAAACTACGTGAATTTTTCCGTATATTAGGCTCAGCAGGGTTTGAGATTGTCGCCCAGTCTGAGTTTGATGCCCCCGATGTTGACGAAACAGGTTTGACCTTTGTGGAGAATGCCATTCTTAAAGCCCGCAGTGCCGCACAGCACACTGGGCTGCCTGCATTGGCGGATGATTCGGGTATTGAGGTAGATGCGTTAAATGGTCAGCCAGGAATTTACTCCGCACGTTATTCAGGAGAAGGTGACGATGCAAATAACATCAAGCTGTTAAAAGAGCTAGAAGGTGTTCCTGATGAGCTGCGCACTGCACGCTTTCGTTGCTGCATTGTCTTTATGCGTCATGCCGATGATCCATCCCCTTTGATTGCAGATGCCAGTTGGGAAGGACGTATTTTGCATGAGCTATCAGGGGCTAATGGTTTTGGCTATGATCCTTTATTTTTCGTACCAACCCACAACGCCTGTTCCGCAGAACTTTCTCCTGATGAAAAGAATTCGGTTAGTCATCGTGGTCAAGCCTTAAAGCAAATCTTAAAATTAATGTCATCATGAAAAATACCCGTGCAAAATTAAATAACCACCCGCTTTATCTTCTCTGGCTGGGTTTTCGCTCGACAATATTCTGGATAGGTTTTGCAGGCATTACTATCTTAGCGGGCTTAATCACGCCTATTTTGTACTTATTACCTGCTTCAATGCAGTACAAAATATTACTCGCATGGCCTCATTTTAATATATGGTTACTAAAAGTAGTCTGTGGTCTCAAGTATCAAGTACACGGATTGGATAGTATTGATTTTAAAAACAATGCCATCATCCTGCCTAATCATCAATCAACATGGGAAACCATGTATATCCCCACTATATTTCCTAGCATGTCGTGGGTACTTAAAAAAGAGTTATACAAAATCCCTTTTTATGGCTGGGCACTACCACTGTTAAGCCCTATTGGTATCGACAGAGGTGCTGGTCGCTCTGCCGTAGAGCAAGTCAAAGCTAATGGTAAGCAACGTTTAGATGAAGGTAAATGGGTGTGTATTTTCCCCGAGGGAACACGCGTTGCTCCTGGGGTAAAGGCACGCTATAAAATGGGTGGCGCCATACTTGCTAGTTACTCTAAATACCCTGTCTACCCCGTTGCACATAATGCGGGTGAGTGTTGGCCGCGTAATACCTTCATCAAGCGCCCTGGTCTTATCACCGTTAGCATTGGTCCTAAAATTGAAACTGATGGCTTAGAACCCAGTGAAATAAATAATGCTGTACGCACATGGATTGAGGTAGAGTTAGAAAAACTGCCAACCGTTAGGTAGCGCCCTCAAGCTTTTAAAAATAAATACACCTATTTGCTAAAAAATTACTCTACATTAAAGCAAACCTCCTCCAATGGTACTAAACTTAGGAAAGATATAAGCAAAAGAAATGAAACACCTAGGAGGAAAAAACCCGTGATATCAATAGAAACCCTACAGCAACACAATCATCGAATTGCAGAACATTCCAAAGTGCTCAGTGTACTTATTAGAGATAGAGAGCTGTGCGACACACAAGTTATGTGTGATGTATTTTTCAGTTATGTCGATGCCGTAAAAGAGCATCTGGATACAGAAGATAGAAATATCTACCAGCCCATGCTGGTTCATAGTGATGGAGACATTAAAAATACAGCAGGTCTGTTTATGTCTGGCTCGATTGAAATCAAACGGGTTATTGCTGAATACACCAAGCAATGGTGCAGGAAAAGCACCTTACGCATCAAAAACCATGATCAGTTTGTTAGTGATACCGAAGATATATTTGAGCTAGTTTGGAAGCGTATTATTGATGAGTCCGAACACTTATACCCTGCTTTTAATAGAGCGACACAAAAAGAAGCAGCTTAGCTTTACTGACTAGGGAAAATAGTTTCCTTATAAACATTGGAAAATGTAACAGCTCCCCTTTATCAAAGGGGAATTGATGCGGACTTTTTCTTAATGCTTACACAAGCTCTTTAACCCCTCTGCCACCAGATCAACCACTCTTTCGCTTACGCGGTCTAAAAATATTCGCCTGATCTGCATCGTATAAATACGATGTATCAAAATCCACAGGGTTCATCACCCCACCAACCAGAATCAACGCTGTGCGAGTTATTTTATGTTTGCGCACAATATCAACAATCGTATCCAGCGTACCTTCTACCTTCATTTGATCTTCCCAGCCTGTTTTATAACACACGGCTACGGGGCAATTTTTACCATAATGCGGGATTAACTCTTCGACTATCTTATGAATACGCATTACCCCTAAGTGAATCGCCAAGGTTGCTTTGTGTGCCGCTAACGAAGACAAATCTTCCCCTGCTGGCATTGAGGTTTTTCCTGCATAGCGGGTATAAATAACTGTTTGTGAAATATCGGGCAGAGTCAGCTCGCGCTTTAACCATGCCGCCGAGGCACTGACGGCTGTTACACCAGGGATAACTTGATAATCAATATCTAAGTCATCCAAACGCCGCATCTGCTCACCTGTTGCGCCATAAATAGAAGGATCACCCGAATGTACACGAACCACGTCCTTACCATCACTATCTGCTTGTTGTATGTATTCGATGATTTGCTCAAGATGTAATGGCGCAGTGTCAACAATCAGCGCATCTTCACGCGCTTCTGCTAAAATAGGCTGAGGAACTAAAGATCCTGCGTAAAGTATTACAGGACATTCACGAATAAGCCGCTGTGCTTTAACGGTAATAAGCTCAGGATCGCCTGGTCCTGCGCCAACAAAATAAACTGTCATAATTTTTTCCCATAGCCCCGAGGGGTGTAAACCCACTGCCCTTGCGGTGTTTCAATGTGTTTTGACTCACTATTGCCAACCATCACCAAAGTCAACATATCGACCTGCTTTATATCCAGACTCTTTAGCGTGGTATGAATGATCCTCTCATTTTCACGACTTAGGTTTTTACCCAAAATAATAGGCGTATCTTCAGGGCGATAATTTAATAATATCTGCTTAGCTTTCTCTAGTTGCCACTGCCGCTTACGCGATACTGGGTTATAAAAGGCAATAACAAAATCACCCTCACCTGCTGCATGCAAACGTCGTTCAATCACTTCCCAAGGAGTTAACAGGTCGGACAAAGAAATCGTACAAAAGTCATGCGCAATGGGTGCGCCACTGCGGCTAGCTAAAGCTTGGATAGCAGAAATACCAGGAATAACTTCTAGCGTAACATCTTGCCATAAAGGGTTTTTAGTACTCTCGTCAGCATTATCCAACAACTCAAACACCAAAGTCGCCATTGCATAGATACCAATATCGCCACTGGATATTAATGCGGTCTTTTTACCATCAGCAGCTAAATTCAACGCCAAGCGCGCCCGCCCTATTTCTTCGCCTAACGGCAACTCATGCCGCTGCTTATTTGTGATTAGCTCATCTAATAAATCAAGGTATAAACCATAAGCAACAAGATGCTCAGATTGTTCTAGGGCTTGTCGAGCCAGCGGGGGGAGATAGCCAAGATCACCAGGACCTGAGCTGAGCAAATAAAGAGTTGTCAAAAAATCACCTATAAAAAACTACGAAAATCTTAAAAAAATCAGGGTCATGCTTTCGCAGCACTATAGCTTATTTTAAATTGGGAAGCATTATGAGCCTCGATTTCTACGAGGCACTCACTTCCAACTCCTCATTTTCGTCTCTAAAAACTAAGTAACTAGGTGAAAGTTTTTACGCATAATAAAACATTAGATAGCGTGAAGGCACTGGTGGAACCACGTTCAATACTTTTAAAACACGTAATA
>DQSN01000159.1 GCA_015663245.1 Leucothrix mucor | reverse complement strand
GAACACCACTTACTTCATAGTTCCGACCTAAATAATCCAAATAAATTTCATTGGATAAGCCAATACTCCATCCATTAGGTAGTTCTTTCTCTAATATATCCGATAGCGCACCGCTAGAAGGCTCACCGATAAGTGTTACATTCGCTAAGGCACTCATTGCCATTAAAAAGCCTTCCGCAGCACTAGTTGTTAATTGACTGGTGAGTATAGCGATAGGTTTGGTGTAGCTTTTATTTTGTGGCTCAAGGTAGGCATTTACAACAGGGCTATTGCCTGCAAAACTCCGTGCATATTTAGATAATACTAACTGGCGCTGGCTAGCAAAACGATTAGCAATAGCTAGGCTCACTGCATCATAACCTCCGCCATTATGCCTTACATCAATAATCAGTGACTGAATATTAGCTAAGTCACTCATTACACGATCAAGAAGAGTATTGACTGCTGTCAGTTCGTTATAAATCTCTTCATCCTCATCGAGAGTAGTCTTTGTTGTATAACGCATCATGCGAGCAATATTGATATAGCCAATATCGCCATTAACTATTCCCCATGAAAGTGCGTCATCTTGTTTCCCCCCTGCGCTTTTAAGTCCCGTGATATAGCGATCAGGCAGTGTTTTTATCTGTTGATATTGATGGTTGAGATAAGCGCCCATATCCGTGAACTCATTCTGTTGATCAAACTCTGCAATAAACTCATCTATAAAATCAGGATTAGATGATGGCGAAAATGACTGCTCCCCTGCGGTTAATGTTATGTGAGCATCATCAATAGGTTTGAGCATTGCGGCTAGAATATTAAATAGGTCTTTATCACTCATATTGTCGGTAACTTGTGAGCGGTACATTTCGTACTGTTGCGCCCAATCAATACCTCGCTCATTGAAAAAAGCATAGTAGTCATTAAAGTTATGCCAAAAGTGTTCAAATACTTGTGTGGGTAATGAGCTATTTAATAGCTTGCTTGTCTCACAACTACTAGGCAGGGTATCAATCTTATGTCGTGCTTCACTAAAAATATTATCATTGGTGATAAGGAATGATTTTTTATCACTGGCAAGGCTAACTTGAGCAATAAAATCCTCTAGCTCTTGCGGTGTTATATCGGATGTTTTAAGGCAGGTCTGGCGGGTGTATTCATACTCGATTGCTCGTTTTCCTTTAACGCTAATAATTGTTCCATAGCCCTTATGTTCCCACACACCTTGGAAATTCTTGGTTTTATCAAAGGGGGCGCTGGTGTTACAGGCTGTTAATAAAAGAGTGGCAGAGAGCAGTAGAGGGATTGTCTGATAATATTTTTTTGTAATGTTCACGGTGTGTGACCTCAGTGGTAGGAAACATCATAATAAAATCAGTCGCTTTTAAAGTATGTGTTTAAAATGTTATTGAATTGTAGCGTTTTGTTATATTTTTAGAGGCTTTGAAAAGAATAACTCTTTATCTTTTATGATGATATAGGCAGCAATAGCGAAAAGAACAACGGTTTCGATACTCTTGGTGATCTGAGTTATCGCTAGCATCTCCTGTGATATATTAATAATAAAGTGGAATAAAATAGCCGCAAAAATACTTTTGCCATTTTTGATACAAATCCAACTGATAATAATACCCATAGGGATAATGCTGATAAAAAAATTGACCGCGAACCAAACATTCTGATGAAGTATTTCATACTGATAAGAGTCTTTCACAAAGAGAAGCGGCAAGTGCCAAAGCGACCAAAGCACACTGAAAATAAGTGATGCTTTAAAGTAGCTAAAACGACTCTGTAAACTATCAAAAGCATACCCCCGCCATCCCAGTTCTTCAAAGGTTGCGGCAAGAAACAACAGTAATAAAACAGGGATAAAACCAGAAGAAAAAGAGAACCCTTCTGCTAATTGAAACTGTGAGATTGAAGCACCAAAGGGCAATGAAACTGCGATAGAAACTAAAACAGCAAAAGGCATTAGTAAAAAGAACACAGGCAGATAGTTAAGCTGTATTAATTTTAGATTAATTAACCTGTTGATAAAGTCTTTTTTTAAGTCCGCATTTTTTGACCTGAAAAGCATAACAACTGTGATAATTAACGGAGTCATCAAGCCAATCAGCATCAATAACATATGCCTATCATTGTTATTATCGAGAAAGCTGAGATAAGCACCTGCAAACCAAAAGGCATAACTTATGATAAAAGTAATGACAAAGTAGGTCAGTGGTTTATATTTATAATTAATAAACATTTATTCCTCCTGCTACTCAGGTAGTCAACCTCCTAAGAGGCTGTGCATTATTTATGTAGCCTATAAATTCACACACTACAGGGTAATGTGTCGCTTCGACCTCCCACACTTCATCGGGCTAGGTTCAGGCTACGAAAAATATTACCTTTAGAGTTTCAAATTAAAACCAATACGTTAAGCCAAGGTTGACTTGATAATCACTTTTTTTATTTTTCGTGATAGAACTATCTGTAATGGCATTGGGAAGATGCTTATATTTGGCGCTACCTGTTAAAGAAAAATGCTCTGATAGTTTTGCTTCTGCTTCTAAGCCAATAAAGGGCGTTATCGCAGACTTTCCTTGATAAGCTTTGCGTGTAGCCGTTGCTTCTGACTTTCTAACGCCATAATAATAATCAACCGACTTTTTACTCTGCCAATCTGCACCCAACACAGGCGCTACGGAAACACTGCGCTTGCCCGTCCAGATTTTATCTTCAGCTTTGATACCACCAAGCGATAAGCCAAGTTCCGTGCCTTTAGACTTGTAAATATCTTTAGTCACAGTAAGACTTACAGGCATATAGCTTGTATTGGCACGTAAACGAACGCCCACATCAAGCGATGCTTTACGCTCTTTCATACTTTTGAATATGTCTTTATCTTTAGCTTGATAACCATCATTTTTAGAAGTTGTAAGTACATCAATTGCATATTTATCTGCTTTGATAACAGAATACGACAATGTACCATCATGGATATTTAGGCGATCACCACGGTACTCAATACGTGGAGTTGCTTTTACACTTATCTCCGTACCTTTTGAATTGTTTTTATAGAGAGACTGAGTGGTTTCCATCGAAACTCCTGCCCCCCATTCAGCCGTTGCTGTAAGAGGCAGTAGCGCAAATAATGCAACCATCGAAATAAATAAAGCAGGGCTAGCATGATGTGAAAATTTCATATTGATTCTCTTGATATTGAATGAGTAGTGAATCAAATAATAAAAGCTTGTAGTGTTAGCGTCTGTGGCAGAATTGTTATTGATTTGTAAAGGTTTGTATCAGACTATAATTATTTCCATTATCCTACGGTTTTGTTAATTAAGAGTTTCCCCCTGATATTTCATATGTATCATGGATTGAAACAATACCTCTAACGCTTAAAAAATCTAATACTGCTTGAATACTATCCTCTAAACTTTGACTATCGGTATGAACAACAAGGTCGGGAGACTCAGG
>DQSN01000051.1 GCA_015663245.1 Leucothrix mucor | reverse complement strand
TATAAACATCATAAATAAATTTGCCAATAAAACACGCTTACTCACAATTTAAAATTGACACAGGTTTTCACCTTCTAACCAGCCCATAACGGCTATTTACACGGCATTCAACATTATGAAAATAACAATATATGGATCAGGCTATGTTGGACTTGTTACTGGCGTCTGCATGGCACAAGTTGGCAACGATGTTCTTTGCGTAGATAGCGATGAAGCAAAAACCAAACAGCTACAAAATAGCATTACGCCTATTTATGAACCTGGCTTAGAAAAAATGATAGAAGAGAACATCAGCGCAGGACGCCTACGGTTTACAAGTTCAGCCGAAGAAGGCGTTAAACATGGCTTATTCCAATTCATAGCTGTTGGCACCCCCTCTTATGATGATGATACAACTGATTTAAGTGATGTACTCCAAGTTGCCCGTTCAATAGCCAGCAACATGGAGCAATATAAGATTATTATCAACAAATCAACCGTGCCTATAGGAACTGGCGATGAAGTGAGAACCCTTGTAGAAAATATTTTGAATGAACGCGACAGAAAAATCGAATTTGATATTGTATCAAACCCCGAGTTTTTAAAAGAAGGGGATGCAATAAATGATTTCATGAAACCCGATCGCATAATTATTGGCACCAACAATCCTCGAACATCAGAACTAATGCGTGAGCTATACACCCCCTTTAACCGCAGCCGTGATCGTGTCATCACGATGGATATTCGCTCAGCCGAACTAAGCAAGTACGCCGCAACTGCACTGCTCGCAACAAAAATCAGCTTTATGAATGAACTATCGAACATCGCAGAATTACTTGATGCCGACATCGAGCAAGTTCGCATTGGGATTGGCTCTGACCCTCGTATTGGCTATCACTTTATATACCCAGGATGCGGCTATGGAGGCTCTTTCTTCCCAAAAGACATTCAAACACTCGGAAAAATTGCCCATAATATTGGCTATAATGCAGAATTACTCGACGCTGTAGAAGCTGTCAACTACCGCCAAAAGAAAATACCCTTTGAAAAACTAAAACAACAATATGGCAACTCCTTAAAAGATAAAACCATTGCCATTTGGGGACTGTCTTTCAAACCAAACACAGATGACATGTGGGCAGCATCAAGTCGCACCCTAATGGAGTCACTCTGGGATATTGGCGCAAAAGTTCAAGCTTACGACCCCATTGCCTCGCAAGAGTGTACAAATTTATATGGTGACAGAAATGATTTGACGCTCTACGCATCAGCAAGTGAAGCGCTTGAAAATGCCGACGCATTAGCCATTCTCACCGAGTGGCAAGAGTTTCGCTGCCCCAACTTTACTCAAATAAAAAACACCCTTACCGATGCCGTTATTGTAGATGGGCGCAATCTATACAATCCTCAGCAAATGAAAGAACTAGGCTTCACCTACTATTCCATTGGGCGTAGCACACAAAATCCCAATCACTCTAATGAGCCCTAAAAATTGACCTCCACCAACACCACAACAACATACGATACCATTATCATCGGAGCAGGCGCAGCAGGCATGATGTGCGCCATTGAAGCTAGCAAAAGGGGTCGCAAAGTCCTATTGCTTGACAAAGCAGATAAAGTAGGGAAAAAAATTCTCATCTCAGGTGGGGGACGTTGTAATTTCACCAACCTATACATTGAAGCAGAGGCATACCTTTCTAACAACCCACACTTCTGCAAATCAGCACTCGCTCGCTACACACAATGGGACTTCATTTCTCTGCTTGAAAAGCACGGTTTAAACTGGACAGAAAAAACATTAGGACAACTTTTTTGCGATCAAAAATCAACAGCCGTTGTTAAGCTACTTATAGATGAGTGCAATACACACCACGTAGAAATACAAACAGCGACCATTGTTAGCAGCATTAGCAAAGCCACCCCCTCTACCTTCACTGTCAACACCGCAAAAAACCAATTCACAACAGCATCACTCGTCATCGCCACAGGCGGCCCATCAATACCGCGCATGGGATCAAGTGATTTTGGCATCCAAATAGCCAAACAGTTCGAGATAAAAAGCATCTCTTTCAAACCTGCCCTTGTGCCTTTTACTTTTCACCAAGAACAATTGGAATCTTTATTCAAACCGCTAGCTGGCACTGCTATTGATGTAAATATTAGCTGCAATCACACCTCGTTTCGTGAAGCAATACTCTTCACTCATAGAGGACTTAGTGGACCAGCGGTATTGCAAATATCATCTTACTGGAAAAAAGGCGACGAGATAACAATCAACCTACTGCCCGAGCTAGATATAGCAACATGGCTAGAACAACAACAGGACACACACCCGAAGACAGAGTTAAAAAACCGCCTCAACCAGCTAATACCGAAAAAGCTCACCAACAAACTGTGTGAAACCTATCTTATCAACAAGCCTTTGCAGCAATACACAAAAACAGAAATTCTCCGCATAGAAAAACAGCTATCCCACTGGGTATTAAAACCCAACGGCACTGAGGGTATGAGAACCGCAGAAGTCTGCACAGGTGGCGTAGATACCAATGAAATATCATCAAAGACATTTGAATCAAAAAAAGTAACAGGATTATATTTTATTGGCGAAACAATCGATGTAACAGGACACCTTGGGGGGTATAATTTTCAATGGGCATGGGCTTCAGGATGGTGCGCAGGACAGTTTATATAAATCGATGGATTGGATTAAACAATGTTAAAGGCTAATCCACTACCATTTCCATAGCTTCTTGCAGCAACTCCACCCCAGCACCTTCTTTATGAGCATTTTCACTAATATGTCGTCGCCACGCTTTTGCTCCTACCTGACCTTGAAACAAGCCCAGTAAGTGTCGACTCATATGTTTCAAATGAGAACCTTGCTTGATTTGATCTTCAATATAAGGAAAGTACTGCTGTAGCACCTGCTTTCGAGACAGCATCTCATCAGCGACATTACTATAAATAGCACCATCCACCTGCATCAACAAGTATGGGTTATGATAAGCCTCTCTTCCAAGCATCACCCCGTCCACATACTGCAAATGCTCCAAGCAAGAGTCTAGCGTTTTAATACCACCATTTATAATAACCTCCAATTCTGGAAACTCTTGCTTCACCCGATACACCAAATCATAATTTAACGGTGGTACATCCCTATTCTCTTTAGGACTCAAACCTTTTAGCCATGCCTTACGCGCATGCACTATAAAAGTATCACAGCCCGCCTGTGAAACCACATCAATAAAATGACGCAAGCTTTGCTCTTCATCTTGATCATCAATACCTATACGATTTTTAACCGTGACAGGAATCGAAACCACCGAACGCATAGCATCAACACATTCCGCAATCAGACCTGGCTCTGCCATTAAACAAGCACCAAAAGCCCCTTTTTGCACCCTATCACTAGGACAACCCACGTTTATATTGACCTCATCATACCCATAACCCTCAGCCATTTTT
This sequence comes from Leucothrix mucor, assembly GCA_015663245.1. Taxonomy (GTDB): domain Bacteria; phylum Pseudomonadota; class Gammaproteobacteria; order Thiotrichales; family Thiotrichaceae; genus JAGLBW01. Next base: position 16,875 of record DQSN01000051.1, on the reverse strand, counting down.
GCACATTCCGCTAAATCCTGAGGGTCACTCCCCCCCAGCTGCAAAGCAACAGGCTGCTCTTGAGGACTAAACCGCAAGTGGCGATCACGATCACCCTTTATTAGCGCACTTGTTGTAATCATTTCGGTATACAAATAGGTGTAACGCGTCATTAGGCGCAAGAAATACCGCTCGTGCCGATCCGTCCAGTCAAGCATGGGCGCAACACAAAAACGACGACTATTAAGACAAGAACTTATCTGCACGCTAGCACTCAATGAAAAAAGAGAAAATTATATAGAAAGACGTTACACTATGCGTCGTTTTTTAGCTAAATCTATCACTAAAAATAAAACTTACTTTTAAGATACATGGGGAATAAATGGAACCACAACAAACAATAGAAACGGGCAATTGGGTCGCCCTTGTCGCCTACATGGGCTTTAGCTTTTTTGTAGGCTTTACCATCGGCTATGCTTTTAGGACTTTTCTGAAATTTGTATTTTTCATCAGCGGAGCAATTTTTATTCTGCTATTTCTACTGCAATACAATGGCATGATTAATATCAATTGGACTATTTTTGAAGGCGTTTACGACAGTTTGATAAAATGGATTTCCCCACATCTTGGGGGATTAAAGAACTTCATCACCGCCAATCTTTCATCTGCTGCAATGGCTGGGCTAGGTTTATTTCTTGGTTTCAGAAGAAAATAATGCAAACATCAGATAGGTGCTTGCTGAAAAGCATGCGTCTATCCTGCAAGACTATGCGTAGTTTTACCTATAAGCAAAGCTGAATATAAGATTACCAAGTGGACAATATTTCAAGTATATTAGTGCTTTGTTCACTATGATTACTTAATGCCCCGCATATTTTTATCTCTGCAGCTTTATTCATATAAAATAAGCACGCTAAACTCACCCGCAAACACTAAAAAGTGCCATTAAATATAATGAAAAAACTACTTACATTTATTTTTGTATTTATTACTACCATACTAAGCAATAGCTACGCTATTGGGGCGGAAGATCTTTTAAAAGTAGACAAAGCTTTTCAGGTCTCTGTAGAATCCACCTCCCCCGACTTCATAACCGCAACATGGAAAATTGCTGATGGGTACTACATGTACCGCAAGCGCTTTTCTTTTAGTACCGACGCTAGCAATGTCACTTTAGGCACTCCCATCTTCCCTGCTGGAGAGTCAAAAGATGACCCAGGATTTGGTAAAGTTATCGTCTATCGCGATAGTGTTTCCATCAAAATACCCGTAACACACAGCACCACAAGTCCCATCAAACTAAAAACAAAATCGCAAGGCTGTGCTGATATCGGAGTTTGCTACCCTCCACATAAAGTTTTTATTGATTTAAACCTAGCAAAAGCCACTCCTAAAAAAATTCGCTCAATTGAGCCTGCGAAAAGTATAGAGTCACCAAGTACAAATTCACCTTCCGATCTCGCCGCAATGCTAGGCATCCCTCAATCTGGCAAAGGTAACAATAGCGGTGGTGTCCTCCCCCCTGACGAAGCCTTTGCTTTTGATATTAATGCTATTGACAAGCAAACATTAAACGCCCACTGGCAAATTACCCCTGGGCATTATCTATATCAACATAAAATCAAATTCTCAGTACGTGATAGCAATAGCATTACACTTGGCGAATGGACATTACCAAAAGGCAAAGCGGAGCATGATGAATACTTCGGCGACATCGTCATTTATAACGAAGACTTTGACGCAAGACTGCCATTACTAGGAAATGCAGACTCAGTCACCATAAAAACCAGCTATCAAGGCTGCTCAAAACTAACTGGAATTTGCTATCCGCCACAGATCAAGACACAAACAATTGATCTTACATCAGCAAAAGCTGTTAGCAGCCAAAGCATCAGCAACCCCTCAAACGAAACAACAAACATTGACGACAAGGTGTCTGAGCAAGATCAGTTCGCCAATATACTCAAAGGCAACAGCCTATTTACTATTCTAGGTCTCTTCTTTCTTGCAGGCTTAGCTCTTACCTTTACCCCATGTGTGTTCCCGATGATCCCAATACTTTCGGGCATTATCTCTGGACAAGGCAAGGATATTTCAAAAAAGAAGGCCTTTATTTTATCCCTTGCTTACGTCATCCCAATGGCACTTACCTATGCTGTTGTTGGCGTACTAGCAGGACTAAGCGGAGAAAGTTTAACGGCAGCATTACAAACCCCATGGGTCATTGCAAGTTTTGCCATTTTGTTTGTTGTACTTGCCTTTGCAATGTTCGGCTTCTATGAATTACAAATGCCATCAGGCATTCAAAACAAGCTTAGTAGCATCAGCAACAACCAAAAAGGTGGAACTCTATTGGGCGCTGCCATTATGGGCATGCTATCAGCCCTTATTGTCGGACCATGCGTGACTGCACCGCTAACAGGCGCGCTCATCTTTATTGCCGACACCAAAGATGCACTACTAGGCGGCTTATCACTATTCATGCTAGGCATGGGCATGGGAGTACCTTTGCTGATCATCGGCACAGCCGCAGGTGAGTTTTTACCTAAAGCAGGGGCTTGGATGGACAAGGTAAAAGCAGTATTTGGCGTACTAATGCTTGGACTAGCTATTTGGATGCTAGAACGCATTCTACCGATTGAAATCACCATCCTCCTTACTGCCATACTATTAATCGGCTCAGCAATTTACATGAAAGCTATCGACCCACTTGACTCAAGCAATAGTGGCTGGGATAGATTATGGAAAGTTCTCGGTATCATTATCCTTGTTTACGGCATCATTTTGATAACAGGTGTTGCCAAAGGCAATAAAAGCTTTTTCCAACCGCTTAAAGACAAGCAGATGATAAGCCTCGCTACTACCAGCAACGTAGCAGCTATCGCCACAGAGTCACTTGTCTTTAGCCCCATAAAAGGCATCAAAGGTTTAAACTTAGCGTTAGATACCGCATCCGCACAAAACAAGCCTTTGATGCTCGATTTTTATGCAGATTGGTGCATCTCCTGCAAAGAGATGGAACACAACGTTTTCACCGATCCTCGCATTATTAAAGCATTAGAAGGAACAGCGCTAGTACAAGCGGATGTGACTAAAAATGATGACTTGGATATTGCCTTAATGAAGAAATTTGGATTATTCGGACCTCCTGGTATTTTGTTTTTTGACACAAAAAAGCAAGAGTATCGATCTTTCAGGGTTGTTGGTGAAATGTCAGCCGATAAGTTTTTAGCGCACATCAACGAATTCTTGAGCCAAAGAAAGTAATGAACTATTTACATAAACAGCAAAAAAACAGTCTATTTTTCGCAGCATTACTGATCATATCACTCAGCGCCTGCGAGAAAAAATCCGCATCTCTGTTTGATTTAGAAAAAACCAATGCCATCGCAACAGACTTTACCTTACCAACGATAGATAACAAACAGCTCACTCTCTCTGACTACAAAGGCAAACTAGTACTACTGAATTTCTGGGCATCATGGTGCCCTCCTTGCCGTTTTGAAATTCCTGACTTCATCAAGCTACAAAGCAAATACCAAGACAAAGGTTTCACCTTTATAGGTATCGGCATGGAAGACCTCAAAGAGGTAAAAGTATATAGCGAAAAAATTGGGATCAACTACCCTGTTACCTACGGATACGAGGCAAGCCGAAAGCTGTCAAACGCTTACGGTAATTTTGAAGGCGCACTACCCTACAGCATACTCATAGGAAGAGATCAAAAAATTATCGCCATTTACCCAGGTCTACTCACACCTTCAAGGCTATCCAAAGCCATAGAAAAACACCTATAAGTAAACACTCAGAAGTATATTTAATTAAATACTAAAAACAGCTTGTGTTTAGCATTCTACCTCCCTATAATCTCGTTCCTCTGATGCGGGGTGGAGCAGTCTGGCAGCTCGTCGGGCTCATAACCCGAAGGTCGTAGGTTCGAATCCTGCCCCCGCTACCAAATATCAGTAAGTCTATTGTTTTATAGGCTTATTATAATAAAAAAGCTCCGTTTATCGGGGCTTTTTTATTGCTTGAAATATTTTTTTGCGGTGTGCTTTACGGCTAAAGCAACACCCAGAAAATTATTATTTCAAGCAAAAGCAGGTAGTTAATGAGCACCGTATTGTAAACATGCATTAGGTACATCATGACAACTATCAAGCCGTAACAAATATTTTCACTCTTTTATTGAAAAACAATGAAAGTATTTTGAATCCTTTCAAAGATCAACAAGGATATATAAGTGCAAGATCGCTTAAATGACTTAATCAAGACAACAACCGAAGGCTTAGGCTTTCAGTTATGGGGATATGAGTATCGCCCACACTCCGAAAGCGCCCTCCTACGCATTTTTATTGAGAAAGAATCAGGCATTAGCATTGAAGACTGCTCAAAGGTCAGCAAACAAGTTGGTGCTGCACTAGACGTAGAAGACCTCATTCCCGTTGCCTATATCCTCGAAGTATCATCTCCTGGAATTGATCGTGTTCTTTTTTCTCAAGAACAATATCAGCGCTATATAGGGCAAGCTGCAAAAATTCGCACGAGAACACCCATTAACGAGCGCCGCAACTTTCGTGGACATTTAGACAAAGTGACAGACACTCACGTATCTATTATCGTTGATAAAGAAACCCATGAAATTCCTTTTGACCTTATTGATCGCACCCGCTTGGTGATGGAATAAACTAATTTAAAAGTATTTATGAGGATGCTCGAAGTAAAATCATAAATATAATATCAAATTTACAAAGTACGTTTTTAGGTAGAGACACATGAGCAAAGAAATACTGTACGTTGTGGACGCCATGTCCAACGAAAAAAATGTAGAGGCGAAGGTTATTTTCGAGGCGATAGAAATAGCGTTAGCGACAGCAGCACGAAAGCGATACGGTATGGAAATGGATATTCGTGTCGAAATTGATAGAGAAACGGGTGACTATAAATCTTTTCGCCGCTGGGAAGTACTTGACGACGAAGATCCAGAATTTGAATCACCTGAAAGCCAAATACTATACAGCTATGCTAAAGCCAAGGGCTTAGAGCTCGAAGTTGGTGAGTTTATAGAAGAGCCAATCGAATCGATTGAATTTGGTCGTATTGCTGCACAAACAGCTAAACAAGTCATCACTCAAAAAGTGCGCCAAGCAGAACGTGAGCGTGTTGCTGAGAACTTTAAAGATCGTTTAGGACAGCTCATATTGGGAACCGTTAAACGTACCGACCGTCGTGGTGTTGTCCTCGATTTAGGTGAGAATGCAGAAGCATTAATCCCTCGCGATCAGATGATTCCTCGTGAGAATGTCCGCGTTGGCGATCGTATGCGTGGCTTATTAAAAGAAATCCGTGAAGATGCTCGTGGTCCACAAATGATTGTTAGCCGTACAGCAAACGAATTCCTAATTGAGCTAATCAAACTCGAAGTGCCTGAAATTGGTCAAGAGATGATCGAGATAAAGGGTTGCGCTCGTGACCCAGGATCACGATCAAAAATTGCTGTACATGCCTTATTCCCCAATCTTGACCCTATCGGAGCATGTGTAGGAATGCGTGGCTCACGTATACAAACAGTAACAAATGAGTTAAATAACGAACGTGTTGATATTATTACTTGGGATGAAGATGTAGCACGCTTTATAATACAAGCAATGCAACCTGCCGAGGTACTCTCGATTGTTGTTGATGAAGACAAGAAAAGCATGGATATAGGGGTTGAGGAAGACAAGCTACCTCAAGCAATTGGTAAAGGCGGTCAAAATGTTCGCCTTGCTAGCGAGTTAACAGGCTGGACACTCAATGTTATGAGTGAAAATGAAGCCGAAGAGAAAAGTGCCAAAGAATCTCAACACAGTATTACACTATTCTCTGAACAACTTGACGTAGACAGCGAGGTAGCAACTATTCTTGTCGAAGAAGGCTTTACCAGCTTAGATGAGGTCGCTTACGTCCCTACCGAAGAGTTCTTGAAAATAGAAGACTTTGATGAGGAAATTGTAGAAGAATTACGAAGCCGTGCACGCAATGCACTGCTTACGCTCGCAATTTCAGGAGGTGGTGGTAAGCCAGCTCAAGATCTATTAGAAATGAAAGGTATGAATACAGCATTAGCAAACATGCTGGCATCTCATACTATCTGCACCATGGAAGACCTTGCGGAACAATCAGTCGATGAGCTAACAGAAATTGAAGGCATTGATGATGATTTAGCAGCAACACTTATCATGACGGCAAGGGAGCCTTGGTTCGCTGAGGATACTGCAAAGCAAAATAAAGCAGAAGCAGATTTGAATAAAAACAAGTCAAATGCTTAAGGCAACAGGAGAAAATACAGATGTCAGAAACACTAGTGAAACAACTCGCAGAAATTGTGGGAACTCCTGTAGATCTGCTACTTCAGCAATTACAAGATGCGGGTATCAAAGCTAAAGGTCCAGAAGACAGCATTACTGATCGTGAAAAGTTACAATTGCTTGAGCATATTCGTGCAGATAAGGCAGATACTTCAGAGCCAGTAAAAAAGAAAGGCAAAATATCATTAAAACGCCGATCTAACAGTAAGCTAAGCGTTTCGGGGAGAACCGTTAATGTTGCCGTACGCCGCAAGAAAGACTTTGCTCAACCGACAACAGCTACAACTACAACTACCCCAGCAGTAGAGATAGAAGAAAGTACGCCAGCACCAGCAACTACAAGCTCTCGCGCAGAAGAGTTGACACAGCAGCTGGAAAAAGAGCGCAAAGCACGCGAACAGGCGACTATCGACAAACAGGACAAACAAGCTGCTGACAAGGAAGGAACTACACAACAAAAACCTACTCAGGAAGAAACACCTGCCGTAGAAGAAAAAGTTGTAAGCACTCCTAAAGAAACAACCCAAGAACCTGAAACTAAAGAGATTCCTGCAATATCGGAAAAAGTGGCTAAGCCTGTGGTAGTAGCTAAAAACAAAGAACCTAGCTCGGAACCAACAAAAGTGACGGCAGATAAAGGTTCAGCAAAAGAAGTAGAATCTAGCTCAGCGACAACAACACCTATAGCAAAAACGGACACCGCTCCTGTCGCAACTGCTCCCGATACAACTAAGGACAATACTGTAGCAGAAAAAGCTCCAGAAGAAGCTCCTGCACCAACAACAGCCGCTCCTTTATCGCCCAAAGAGATGCGCGAGATTGTAGCAGCAAGATCTAAAAAGGAAGCAGCGTTATCACTAAAGCGTCGTCCTTCACGTAAACCACCTCCCCGACCTGCCGCAGTAGCAAAACCAGCTGTTGCAGAGAAGAAGCCAGCAGCGGCTACAACAAAACCTGCTGCCCCTAAAAAGCCTAAAAAGAAAAAACCATTCCAAGGTCGAACTCAAGGTCCTGGTAGCAAACTTCATATCAAAGGTGGACGCAGACAGAAGAAAAGAGGTGGCAGAAACGCAAGACAAGTTGTTATCGAGCAATCAACCGATCATGCCTTTGAGAAACCAACAAAACCTGTCATTCACAATGTTGAAATACCAGATACAATTGTTGTCTCTGAGCTAGCACAAAAATTAGCGGTAAAAGGCGCAGATATTATTCGTACTCTCATGGGTATGGGTGTTATGGCAACGATCAATCAAGTGGTTGACCAAGATACTGCCATTCTTATCGTTGAGGAGATGGGACATACTGCCACTCCTGTAAAAACAGTTAATGAAGAAATCTCATCAGCTGATTTATTGGATAATATGGATGATATTGAAAAAGTCACTCGTCCTCCTGTTGTTACCATTATGGGACATGTTGACCATGGTAAAACATCACTGCTTGACTACATTCGTCAATCACGTGTTGCTGATGGTGAAGCTGGTGGTATTACTCAACACATAGATGCATATCACGTTGAAACTGACAATGGCGTCATTTCTTTCTTAGATACACCAGGTCATGCAGCCTTTTCATCGATGCGTGAGCGTGGTGCTAATGCAACAGACATCGTAATTGTGGTTGTTGCCGCAGATGATGGCGTTATGCCACAAACCGAAGAAGCGATCAAACATACACGTGCATCAGGCGCTCCTCTTATTATTGCTATCAATAAGATAGATAAAGAACAGGCAGACCCTGAACGTGTTAAAACTGATCTTGCCAACTATGATGTTGTTCCTGATGATTGGGGTGGAGATGATGTTTGTATTAATATCTCAGCTAAAACAGGTGATGGTATTGATAGTTTACTTGATGCGATATTACTACAAGCAGAAGTCATGGAGCTTTCTGCTCGTACAGAAGGTCCAGCAACAGGTCTTGTTATCGAGTCTCGTGTAGAAAAAGGTCGCGGCGCAGTTGCTAGTGTTCTGATACAAGAAGGTACATTGAAACGCGGTGATATTATCCTGTGTGGCTCTGAGTACGGTCGTATTCGCGCCATGCTTGATGAGAATGGCAAAACAATCTTAGAAGCAACACCTTCTATCCCTGTAGAAATTCAAGGCTTATCAGGCACACCAAGCTCAGGCTCTGAGTTAGTGGTGCTCAAGAACGAGCGTCAAGCACGTGAATTAGCTGAAGAGCGTCGCGAGCACGAGCGTGAAACTCGCTTTGCGATTCAACAGGCAGCCAAGCTTGATGAAATGTTTGAGAAGATGAAACCAGGTGACAAAGCTGTCTTTAATATCCTACTTAAAACAGATGTACACGGCAGTTTAGAAGCAATCAGACAGTCACTAGCTCAGTTATCAACAGATGAAGTTGCCGTTAAAATCATCTCATCATCTATTGGCGGCATTACAGAAACTGACGTAGCACTAGCTCAATCAGCTGAAGCCGTAATTTTAGGCTTTAATGTACGAGCAGATGCTTCTGCTCGTCGCTTAGCATCTGAGTCGGGTGTTGAAACTCGCTACTACAGCATTATCTATGAATTAATTGATGATGTACGTGATGCAATGAGCGGACTACTCAAACCAGAACTCCGCGAAGAGCTAATTGGTGTAGCAGAAGTTAAAGATACTTTCCGTGGCACAGGCTTTGGTCGAATCGCTGGTTGTTTAGTTATCGAAGGCACTATCAAAAGTGGCGAGCCTATTCGTGTACTACGTGATGATGTTGTTATCCACGAAGGTGAGCTTGACTCTCTACGTCGCCATCAAGACATTGTTAAGGAAGTTAAAGTGGGTACTGAATGTGGTATCGGTGTTAAAGCTTATGATGATGTTCAAACAGGTGATAAAATTGAAGTATTCCATCGCTACGAAGTTGAACGCACACTCAGCAAGGACTAAGCAGTATGCCTTATGATTATTCTCGTACCGACCGCATTGGCGAGCAAATTAAGCGTGAACTCGCGCAAATAATTCGCAATGAAGTAAAAGACCCAAGGGTCGGTATGGTGTCTATTCTTGATGTAAAGGTGACCAAGGACTTATATCAAGCCAAAGTCTATTTTGATACTTTACAACAAGACAATCACGAAGAGTGTGAAAAAGGTCTTAATCGTGCTGCGGGGTTTTTACGCGGTGTATTAAGCCGTACGATTGAGCTTCGCAATACGCCTGCACTTATTTTTATCTATGATGATACTGAGCAAAAGGCCAATGATTTATCGGTACTTATCGATAAAGCTGTCGCATCTGATAAAAAAGATAACTAAGTTCCCTTTGTAAATGCAAAAAAGAAATAAAGTTATCTTTCGTGATCTTAACGGTATCTTACTGTTAAACAAACCAATTGGACTCAGCTCTAATGCGGCTCTACAGCGTGCGCGCTTTATTTTTCGTGCACGCAAAGCGGGACATACAGGAAGCCTAGACCCACAGGCAACGGGCGTTCTGCCACTCTGTTTTGGTGAAGCCACTAAAGTCTCTGGCTTTCTTCTAGGATCTGATAAACGCTATATCACCACGGTACAATTAGGTCAAACCACCACAACTGGTGATACCGAAGGAGAGATTCTAAGTGATATACCCGTTACCGATATTAGCGACACAGCAATTCAAATCATATTAGACCAGTTCACAGGATCTATCACCCAAATCCCTCCCATGTTTTCTGCGCTAAAACACAATGGCACACCATTGTATAAATTAGCTCGCAAAGGGATTAAAGTTGAACGAAAACAGCGCGAAATAACCATCTACGAATTAACCCTGCTAAACCGCACCCAAGATACATTGCAACTGGATGTGCATTGCAGCAAAGGTACTTATATTCGTACCCTTGCCCAAGATATTGGTGATGCATTAGGCTTTGGTGCTCACATCACTAGCTTAGAACGCACTGAAGTTTCCCCTTTTGACTGTAGTAAGCTGTATACCTTAGAAGAACTACAAGAAATGGCGGAGCAACCTACCGAGGAGCTATTAGATAGCACCCTACTCCCCTTAGACACCGCTATTAGCCAACACCCACAAATAATTCTGAGTGCAGAAGAGACCACTCGTGTAAAGTACGGCTTAAAAGTGACAAGAAACGATATACCCAATGCCCCGCTTATTCGCATGTATGAAGAATCAGGCGAGTTTATTGGCATTGGGCGCTTGTCCAGTGATAAAACACTTGCGCCTAAGCGATTGATGCGAACGAATTAAATAGACTCTCTGCAAACATTCATACAAAGCCTCAATTCAATCCTAAATATTTCTATTACAATATTCAGACAACAAGACAAATATTTAAAATCCGCCACCGATAAGATAGAATCCCTCACCTAATTACACTCTCTTTCCTTCCGCATTAAGGACTTTTCACATGAACATCCGTCAACTTCTCGATAGCCGAGTATCTGCTGCGCTTATTACCGCTGGTGCTCCAGACAATACATCAGCTGTAATAAAGCAATCTAATCGAGCTGAATTTGGGCATTATCAGGCTAATGGCGTGATGGGTGCTGCTAAGCAGTTGAAGATGAATCCTCGTGAGCTGGCGGGCAAGGTACTTGCTGCTTTGGATTTAAATGATATTTCAGAAAAAGTTGAAATTGCAGGTCCTGGATTTCTAAATATTCATTTAAAGCCTGAGTGGTTAGCACAACAGTTGGAACTGGCTCTGAGTACCGATAAATTAAATATCAGCCAAGTGGATACACCACAAACTGTTGTAATTGATTACTCCGCACCAAACTTAGCCAAAGAAATGCATGTAGGGCATCTGCGCTCGACTATTATTGGCGATGCACTGGTACGAGTTCTGGAGTTTATTGGTCATAAAGTAATACGCCAAAACCATGTTGGTGATTGGGGAACACAATTTGGCATGTTATTGGCTCATCTGAATAGTTTAAAAGCGTCTGGAACCGAGCTTTCCATGCAGTTATCTGACTTGGAAGGTTTTTATCGTGATGCAAAAAAACGTTTTGATGATGAGGAAGGTTTCGCTGAAAATGCACGCGATTATGTTGTTAAACTTCAAGCAGGTGATGCTGATTGCTTAGCTTTGTGGCAACAATTTATCGACATATCCTTACAACATTGTGACGATATTTACCGCCGCTTGAACGTGCTATTAACACGTGATGATGTCATGCCTGAAAGTGCTTACAACCACGACCTTGCTAATGTCATTAAAGATTTAAATAGCGCAGGTCTCCTCACAGAAGACCAAGGCGCACAATGTGTATTTCTTGAAAAGTTCAAAGACAAAGATGATAAAATTTTACCCGCTATTGTGCAAAAATCAGATGGTGGCTATCTCTACGCGACTACCGACCTTGCCGCCCTGCGTTATCGCCACAATGAACTCCAAGCAAACCGTGTTTTATATTTTGTCGATGCACGCCAAAGCCTGCACTTAAACCAAGTCTTTGCGATCTCTAAAGCCGCTAATTTTGTACCCGCCAATATGCAATTAGAACATATGGCTTTTGGTACGATGATGGGAAAAAATGGCAAACCCTTTAAAACCCGTGATGGTGGAACAGTTAAGCTAATTGATTTATTAAAAGAAGCAGAGCAACGCGCCTTTGATCTTGTGAGTGAGAAAAATCCTGATTTGAGTGAAGATGAGCGTAAAAATGTTGCACATACTGTTGGCATTGGTGCAGTTAAGTATGCCGATTTAAGTAAAAATCGTAGCTCTGATTATATTTTCAACTGGGGTACCATGCTCAGTTTTGAAGGCAATACCGCACCTTATTTACAATACGCTTATGCGCGAATCCAAAGTATTTTCCGCAAAGCGGGGGAAATAGATGGCAGTGCCACATTGTATTTAAATGAAGCCGCAGAAAAGCAGCTAGCGACAAAATTATTACAACTACCTGAAGCAATCGAGGTTGTCATCAAAGATGGCACACCCAATATATTATGTAACTACCTGTTTGAACTGGCGGGTAATTTCATGTCATTTTATGAAGCTTGCCCAATATTAAAAGCAGAGGATGATATTAAAAAGAGTCGCTTAAAGTTAGCTAAACTCACTGCTCAGACCTTAGACACAGGCTTGGGCTTATTAGGCATTGAGACACTGGATAAAATGTAGCTTTATATTTGCTATATAGACCACACGAAGAGAACCAAGTACATCAACTCATGCTTGCGCTCCCTCCCCTCAACACACCTTACGACGCTTAGCATTTGAGATACTATCAACCGTAAAGAGAAAATACGATGTATGCTGTAATTTTCAAAGCCACTATAAAGCAGCTAGATGATGAATACAGCCAAACGGCTAAACGTATGCGCGAACTAGCAACTAAAAAATATGGCTGTATTGAGTTTATAAGTAGCTTAGAGGGGGATCAAGAAATTGCTATTTCTTATTGGGAAAGTGAAGCACAAATTATAGAGTGGAAACAAGATCTTGAGCATATCAAAGCTCAACAGTTAGGTGCTGAAAAATGGTATTCATATTATAGCGTGGAAGTGGTTGAGATAAAACGCTCATATTCTAGCAACTCCTAGAATTCACAAGACTTCCTTGACGTGCTCAAGGACTCCGTCAATATACTTCTTTACGAGTTATTTAATCGTCTTTTCATGTAGACGCTTTTGCATTACCAAATCTAAAACAGGCTGCTCACGTTTATTCGCTTTGCGACAGTGATCTTGCTGAAACTTATCAGTTAGCCAAATTACTGCCCGCGCCCAGCGACGTTTGTCTTTTACACGCCATGCGTGTGATGAAACTGACTCCCATGCATTGCCATTAAAGACAGCCGCATTCACAAAGTGATCCAATGCGCGCACTCCCGCACGACCACGTTCGACATTGCCAAAAAAGCCAACATAAACAATGATCAAATAGCCCAGCACCGCCAAGGGAACGACTGCTGTCATTAATAAAAACCCTGCTAACCTTTCTTTCATTTAAAAGAATTCACCCCAAGCCGATTATAAAAAGTGGGCTATCATACAACAAAATAATATTAGCGTTTAAATAACTGAACATTGATTCCATTTTCAGAGCGAATCGTTAACCGTCCCACAGGTTGTGGCTCAAAGCCTGCAATAGCTTCAATGCGATACTGCTGCAAAATAGTGGCTATTATCAACACCGCTTCCTGCATGGCAAAAGAGGCTCCTATACATACGCGCTGCCCCATACCAAAGGGTAGGTATTTGGATTTTAAGGGGGGGTTATGCTCTTTTAAAAAGCGCTGCGGATCAAAGTCATGTGGTCTGTCCCAGTTGTCTTTATTGCGATGGATCAACCATGGGGATATTACTACCGCTTTTCCCGCTTTTACTATTTTATCTCTTAATGTGACCTCTTCCGCTGCTTCACGCATCATAAAACCAACAGGTGGATATAAACGTAAGGTTTCTCTAAAAATAGCGGTAACTAGCGTTAATTTTTTTATGTCTTTTGCTTCAATCGCACGCTCACCAACCACACTATCAATCTCTTCATAAGCCTCTGCTTGAATCTCAGGGTATTCTGAAATCAGATAAAAAGCCCATGATAGCGCACTAGCCGAGGTTTCGTGCCCTGCTAAAAACAACATAGAAACTTGATCGACAATTTCCTTAAAAGAGAAACGCTCCTCTGTATCTGGATCTTTAGTCAATAATAAAGAGGAGAGAATATCTACGCCTTCGGTTTCATCACCACTTGTCACCGCATCATAACGAGGACGAATAACCTTCTCTAAAGCACCTCTAATCTCTACTGCTGCTTGCTTTCGTTGATGTTCTCTATAACTGAAAATTAGAGGGATTTTAAACATTCTCAGCATGGAAATTTTTAATGACTGATTCTGAAAACGTGTGAAAGCTGAAGTGATTTTTTGTGCCGACTCTGCGTCTAGCTTAGTCGTCATAATGGTTCTAAAAATAATGTCCGCAGTGACAAAAGTCATCTCCGCATCCATATCAAAATGACTACCAGCCTCAATTTTATCTAAACGAGTAAGCATGTCATCCGTTGATTCGCGCATTAGAGAGAAAACTTTACTAACCCTTGCATGAGCAAAAGCAGGGTTTAATAAATCACGCTGTTTACGCCACTGACAACCATTAGTGGTAAAAATACTATCCCCAAGTAATGGTTCTAACAACTCATGCAGTAATCTGTTTTTAGGATATTTTTCGACATCATCAACCATAATGCCTTTAACTAGCGGTAGCTCGTTCGCCACCACTATTTCAAGACCTGGTAGTTTTACACGCCCTGTTTTCATCGAGTAACTGCGCTCAAACAAACCGTTTAACCACGAATTTCTTTTGATAAAAAAAGTAAATAATAGAGAGGCTTTATTTTTTAAAGGTTTGGGGTGGATAGGACAAGACATTTTAAACACTTCCCTGATATTGTTGCGCAATACGTTGCTTTAAATGCTGCTTTCCCAGCATCATTGCAAAGTAATCGTATTGACCTAAATTGTCATTCGACATTAAATATAAAAAATGCATTTGATAGAATTTTCGCCTTATTTTTTGATAGTTTTCACTAGAAAACAGCTTATAAAAACGCGCGGATAATAGTACAGGACTATGGCAATAAGGCTCTTTTAACAAGCTCACTTTCACAGGATCAACCAGCGGGAAGCACGCTCCATCTGCGGGGGATGTATAATCCACCCAAAAAATATTATCAGCACAGGATAAATAGGACAAATCTTTTCTAATTGACCCAGCATTAGGTAACAGACTAAGCAATGGAATACACTCCCCCAATGTAATCATGTTTAAGGATTGTTTCACTTGTCTTTGATCAATTTTCTCTGCCACTCGTGCCGCCACAGCAACCGCTAACATACTTCCGACGCTGTGACCGACAAGAACAACCTCATCTGCTTTATTAGTAAGCAGAACTTCATCAATACGTTCTGCAAATACTTCAATGCGCTCATCTAAAGTACTTATATCACCCGCTGCCCAACGTGCAGTAAAGGCATAGATTCGCAGCAACCAAAATACATTAATATTATCGCCCCAAACCTTAGCGACAACCACCACAGCAACAAACAAAGCAAAACCCACTATCCAACCCAACCAGCCCAACTGAAAGGCAGAAAAAACCATAACACTTATAAACCACAATAAAATTGCCAGCAAGCCAGATACTGCAATAAATACCGCAGGATATAGCCCCGTAATTGCAGGCGTACGTGATGCTTTAGCGACACGCTTTAAGGTTCCCGTAGTAATAAAAATCCATGCGACATAGATAAAATCAAGAAAAATACTAAGCAGGGATTTTACCCAATGCTTGCGAATAATGTCATCCCAGCGTAAAAACTCATATTGAGTGTCTACGGTCTCCCCTTGATCCTGCGCTTTTATTTTCCAAGTTTGCGAAAAGTCGTTGTACTTTTTTCTTGGCCCAACACTCACGTTGATACCATTAATTTTGCTTTGTTTGCTTGATTCTTCTTTAAAAGTACGATGATAAAAAGCTGCTCCACGCGGATCAAAGCCAGAGAGGTAAAATACATGACGTTGTTGGATGACTTTTTTCACTCGGATTAGTTTCTACGCCTGATTTTTTTATAAGCTGCTAATTTAATTGAATTTGTTATACCCACCTACTTAATATCAATCCCGCAAGCTCATCGCCTGTTTATACAAAATATTCTTACTTTTTCCCGTTAATTTCGCAGCTATTTTTGCGGTTTGTTTTACAGGTAACTCTTCCAACAAAATGCTTAGCAACTGATCTATACTACTCTCAAAACTATCACTTTCCTCGCCGCCCTTCTCACTCGCAGCCAGCATAATAACAAACTCACCTTTCTGGTGCATTGCATCATCTAATAACCACTGATGCAGCTCCGCTAAGGTTCCATGAAAAAATTGCTCATATAGTTTAGTTAATTCACGCGCCAATACTACCTGCTTATCCTCACCAAAGACCACTAACATGGTAGCAACGGAATGTACGATACGATGACTGGATTCGTAATACACTTGCGTATACGAGCTTTCACTATTTAGCATTAACGCTTGTTTACGCCCGACTTCTTTCGCAGGTAAAAAACCTTCAAATGAGAATTTATTGGTCGCCAAGCCCGCCACCGACAAAGCGGCAATTATGGCACTAGCACCAGGGATAGGGACAACTTGGAAATTCAGATCACGTAACGCTTTAACCAAGTGATAACCAGGGTCACTAATCAAAGGCGTCCCTGCATCACTCACCAGCGCAAGGTTTTCGCCTCTCTCTAGCCACTCGACAATACTGTCTATTTTTTGACGTTCGTTATGATCATGCAAAGCGACTAAGTTTTTCTTTAAGCCTAGATGCGTTAAGAGCTTACGTGTATTACGCGTATCTTCTGCACAAACTTTATCAACTGATGACAGAATTTCTATAGCACGTTGAGTAATATCACCTAAATTACCAATCGGTGTCGCAACGACATATAAAACACCCTGCTGATCTGATGCAGTTTTTTGCATAAATTCCTAGAAATAAGATAAATTGAATGAAAAGTAAAAAAAATGTTATATTTGCAGATAAATAACGCAGTTTCTCAATAACATGAAAATAG
>DQSN01000105.1 GCA_015663245.1 Leucothrix mucor | reverse complement strand
TAGAGCGGCTATACATTTTTCGACAGGATTTTATGATGGATTAGGTGCGGAGTTAGATATTGAGTCTGCTTTTGATTTTGGGGTTAATGCAATTGAGCTGAACCGCTCGCCTACTGATGCTAATTCACGTACTTTTGGGCTTGATGAAGATGGCGCTGATACTCTAGGCAATCAGCCAGAGATAACTATTCCCGTATTATTAAAAAGTGATATTCAACGCTCACTATCCGTTGCTGATGGTGATGATATTCCCACAACTGATGATTCCAAAAAAGAGAAAAAATGGTCATTAAGTGCTTTTCTAAAACTACCCCTATTCAAAATTGGCTTCTCGGTGACGCTGACATTACTCGTTATTTCTAGTGTGATGCCGTTGTTGATTAACTATCAAGGAGGTCAATCTAACACTAGCACAAGTATTGATGACTTTAAATTGGGTGGTGCAGAAGAACCTACCGCCGCTGTAGTGGCTGCTGCTCCCGCTATTATAAGAGAACAGCAACCACCACGTGTCGCACTCCCAAAACCTAGACCATCAGCAGTATTAAAAACAAGACGGCATAATCAAACGCATAAGTTAGAAGTCATACCACAAGGCTTAGTGTTATTTTTAGGAACATTACCAAAAAAATTATATGCAAAAGTATTAACGCTTAATAATCAGCTCGTACCAAATCAACCCATTAGCTGGAGAAGTGCCGATACAAATATTGCCAGTGTGCATTTTATTAATAATAACAGCCGCGCAGTGCTAGTTGTGGGTCATAAAAAAGGTAAAACGAAGATTTATGTGGAGGCAAATGATCTGCTGGATATTATATCGGTAGTGGTTAAATAGAGATGTTAAGTAGGCAGGTACAATAAATCTAACATTTGCTCGTTTATTATGCCGCCTACTTATTCATGGCATTGAGGGCGAGACTTCATTAAAGCAATATAATCATCGAGGCTTTCACCTGCTTGAATGGCAAAGGTTTTATCCAGCAGTATTAATTGCTGTACTCTGTCCAAACGAAAAGTACGGAAAGCATCGCGTAATTCACACCACGCTGTCAGCGTCCATATATTTCCCCAGAAGAATAAACCCAATGGTCTTACCTCTCGCTGACTAGCAGTGCCATCAGCACGTTGATAATTCAACAATATATATTGATTACTCGCAATGGCGTTGCGGAAAATATCTAGAGTGACATCAATATCTTCACGCTCACCAAAACGGAGGGCAAAGAGTTTACTATCGTCAATATGCTCGCGTAGTTCATCAGGAATCACCGCCTGTATTTTATCAAGTGCGGAACGGGCGCTACTGCCTAATTCTGATCCTCCCCATGCTTTTAACATCCGCATCGCCACCACCATTGCTTCTAGCTCGCTGGCATTGAACATTAATGGTGGAATATCTAGCGAATAACGCAGGTGATAACCAACGCCAGCCTCACCTTCGACAGGTACACCCGACAAACTGAGATCTTGAATATCACGATAGATAGTACGCTCGGAAACCTCTAACTGTTCCGCAAGCGCATGCGCCGTCACCAAACGCTTGTTCCGTAAAATTTGTACCAACTGGAAAAGACGATCAGCGCGACGCATGAGAATTAGACCTTGAGTGGAAGAAGATTAAGACTTTGAATATAGTCCAACACGATTCCCTTCGCTATCAGAAAACTGCGCGAAATAACCACACTCACCATCATTAATCGCCGTTTTAGGCCATAACACCTCGGCACCACTTTGCACGGCACGATCAAGCGGCCCACTCAAATCATCACCACCATTTAAATAGATAACAGCAGCCGTTTTACTTGGCTCATAGCCTTCAGCCTTTACTAACATACCGCCAACAGCAGGTTCTTCACAATCAAAAATGGCCATCTTAAAACCATCCATCTCATTATCTTCAAAACTGGTTTCCATGACCTCCGCATAGAATTTTTTAGCACGTTCCATATCTATAACTGGAATCTCAAACCAAGTCACAACGTTTTTCATCATTTACTCCTTTAGGACTGAATGTTACACCTCTCGCTTATCTGCAAGATGATAATGTAAGATTTTTAACTGTCGAAAGGAAGTATAAATAGGGGCTACTGACAGCATTGTGTCAGTAGTGTGAAATTTGCTTATTAATCCCCCCTCCCGAGCTAGCATTCTTTTTTTAGCCGCGAAGTTCTCAAAAGCCCCCTAACAAAATATTTATCTAATGCTCTTGTCATAGGTTAACGAAATAGGAATTTCAAGCAAGTAAACTGGCTATACGTACAAAAAAAACACATAAAACCAAAGGTAAAATTCTGTGATATCAATTGATTCCTTACAAGAACAAAACCATAAAATAGCCGAATTATCCAATGTCCTTGAAGTGCTATTAAAAAATAGAGAGCTATGCGATACCCAAGTGACTTGTGATATGTTTTTCTCTTATGTCGATTTAGTAAAAGATCATTTGCAGCTAGAAGATAGAAACCTATATCAGCCTATGCTGACTCATAGTGATTCTTCTGTGAAGAAGGTAGCTGATCAATTTATGACAGGCTCGACCGAGATTAAGCGAGTTTTTGATCAATACCTAAAAAAGTGGAGCAGGAAAAATACTTTGCGTATTAAAAATCACGATAAATTCATCAGTGACACTAGCGATATGTTTGAATTAGTGTGGCGCAGAATTGTAGATGAAACAGAGCATTTGTACCCTGTTGTTAGGAAGATTACGTGAATGATTTTAATTTGGGAGTGGTTACACTCCAAATTGTGGGGCGAACTCTAACTTAGAAAAATTTAAAGTGTCGATATGTTACCAAAAGTATCGTGGCGCATGAAATGCGCCCTACATTACTAGTTTTTAGGGTGCGAAAGTTATCGTAGTCTGGCTCTTCCTAACGAATCAACCCTGAAAATATTTCCCTGCTTGTTTCCACAAGCTAATTTAGCTCTATTTAAAGCTACAGCTCATTAAAATTTCTTCTCTCTAGTTTCACCCCAAAAAACACCTCCTTACAAAAAAACACACAAGCAGTATCCCTTAATTACTGAATTTTTCACCCCACCTCTGGTCTTAAACAACTATTGACATACCAATCGGTATGTTAGATGCTTGATGAACTAATAAAAATAGATGATACGTATGAAAAATAATATATTTTCTTTGCTGGTGACTCTCTCTCTACTTAGTTCACTCTCTGCTGAGGCGGCAGAGGATGAGAAACCTTTAGCAATTAGCACGCAGTCTTTAGCTTCTTTGTTAATTAAGTCTACGCATAGTTCGCCTGCGACGGTTATTAGCTTGAATCACTCTACTTTAAGCGCACAAATTAATGGTCTGGCTCTAAAGGTCTCTGCTGAAACGGGCGATCACGTCAAAAAAGGAAAGCTGTTAGTTGAGATTGATTGTCGGGATTATGACATTGCACACAAACAAGCAAGATCGGCTTTGCGTGCTAGTAATATTAATATCCAGCACACTAAAAAACAGTTTGTACGCAATCAACGCTTATTAAAAAACAACACCATTCCACGCTCTCTCTATGAACAAACAGAAGCGGCCTATCTAACAGCCCAAGCGAGCATTGAGCCACAGCGTTACGCTCAACAATCCGCAGCTTTGGCACAGACACGTTGTAAAATTTATGCGCCTTTTACAGGGCAGATTACCCAACGTATGGTGCAAAAAGGGCAATTATTAGCAGCTGGCACGCCGCTATTTAAGTTATTACAGACGGGGCGAGTCGAGTTACAAGCGGAGTTGTCCATTGCGGAAGTCGCGGATGCACGCAAAGCACCATCCTTAAAATTCACTTCGGGTGATAGCACTTACACAGCAAATATCCGTGCGGTTATCCAGCAGGTCAATACCTCTACCCGTACTCAAGAAGTCCGTTTGAAGGTTAATGCTAAAGCAAAACTGGCGGTTGGTTTATCAGGGCGTTTACAGTGGAAGGATACAACAGGTCAGTTGCCGCCCGAGTACCTCATGCGTCGTGACGGTTCTTTAGGCGTGATGATTGTTAAAGCTAACAAGGCTTATTTCCATCCTCTGCCTAATGCGATTGAAGGGCAAGCTGTATCCACACATTTAGCTGCGAACACTCTCATCATTGAGAAAAACCGTTACCGCGTTAAACAAGGACAAGCGGTCAGTATCGAAAATAATGAAAGCGTGAATTAGCATGTATGCACGCCTGCTACAAAATCATGTTTTAGCTAATTTGACATTTGTATTGGTATTGCTGGTCGGCCTATTGTCATACCAACAAATGCCTCGCCAACAAGATCCCACCATCAACTTCAACTGGCTCACGATTATCACCACCTATCCTGGTGCATCGGCTGCAGATGTTGAAAAGAGTGTGACCGATGTATTGGAAAGTGCCATTAAGGGTTCGCCTGATATGCGCTTTGTTTCCAGCAATAGCCGCGAGAATGTTTCCAGTATTTTAGTGCGTTTTGAAGATTTAGACGTGCGTACTTACGATAAGCGTCTGTCTGACTTACGCAGTGATTTACAAAGCGTGCAAGACTCGCTCCCCGCAGCAGCGTCTGATTCGATACTTGTTGAAATTACCTCTGGCAACGCCTTCCCTGCGGCTTTAATTGCTGTGACTTCCTTGTCTGATGATGAGCATTTACGCCAAGCGGCACGGTTGGCTGAGGAGCGCATCGAACAGATGTCTGGGGTTGATCGTGTTGATACCATCGCACTTGATGATCCTGAGTTAATCGTACGCTTTAATCCTGTTGCCCTCGAAGAAATGCAAATCACCCCTGGGCAGTTATCAGATTCGCTCAAACTGTGGTTTCAAGACGTATCCGCAGGAACCTTAGATGTGGGTAATCAAAGCTGGTTGATACGCCTAGTGGGTAAAAATAGTGATCCTTTTGCCATTAGCCAGTTGCCGATTCCTGGCTTGCAAGGCGAAGTACCACTATCTCGCGTTGCAACGGTAGAACGCGCCCGCGAAAAATCGACTCAAGATGCACGTATCGATGGTAAACCTGCCATTTTATTGTCGGTACTCAAACAAGATAACACCAATATCATCCGCTTAGTTGAGGGCTTACGCACATGGATTGATGAGCAAAATACATTCAATATCGACACAGGTATTCACTTCCAACTAGTTGATGATCAAACCCTGCCGACCATTACAGCTATCAACATTATGCAAAGCAATGCGGTAATTGGCTTATTACTAGTACTGTTTGTCGTCTGGCTATTTTTAGGCTCACGCATTGCCTTGCTGACCACCATCGGTATCCCTTTTATTTTAGCAGCGACTTTTTGGGTATTATCCGCAACGGGTGAAACCCTCAATGTCACAGTTTTATTGGGTGTGGTTATTGTGTTGGGCATGTTGGTGGATGACACCGTGGTGGTGGTCGAAGCTATTTATTATCGCATCCAACGCGGGGAAACCGCCTTACTCGCTTCGGTTAATGCGATGAAAGAAATAGCCATGCCTGTAACTACCGCGGTCTTAACCACCATCGCTGCTTTTTTACCGTTGATGTTATTACCTGGCATTCTTGGTAAGTTTATGAAAGTCATCCCCATTGTGGTTTCATTGGCGCTGGCTATTAGCTTGATCGAAGCTTTCTGGATGCTGCCTTCGCATGTGACATCCACCAATATGAGCCTGCAAAATCCATCGCGCATTCAGCGCTGGCGCACCGCAGCTATTCATTGGATTCAGCTCAAATACTCACGCTTACTCATCAAAGCCTTACGTTGGCCAAAGCTCACTTTGCTTACCATTATGCTTACCTTTATGAGTGCCATTGGCATCATGGGAGCAGGCTTAATTAAGGTTGATTTCTTTGCCGCCGATGGCTTGCGTCTGTTCTACGTCAATATCGAAATGCCTGCCACCACGCCATTAGAAAAAACCATGCGTACCACATTGGATGTAGAACAACAGATTAAAAAACATCTAAAAGCAAGTGATACACGCTCTGTTGCGTCTTACTCGGGGGTAATGTTCACCGAAACAGAGCCGCTTTACGGTCAACAATATGGGCAAATTATTGTTAGCTTATTACCCAAACAAAAAAATAGTAGTGATGTAACAACGCTTATCGAAGACATGCGTGAAGACGTGGTGAGTGTTAAGGGCGCAAACAATATATCATTTTTACCTATTGCTTCTGGACCTCCCTCAGGCAAAGCCATCAGCGTAAAAGTACGTGGTGATAATTATGAAAAAATTAAAGCCGCTACCGATAGCCTATCCGATGTTTTACAGGGGATAAAAGGTATTAAAGACATCAGCACTGATGCCAGCTTAGGACGCATGGAACTAACTCTACGCATGGATCACGATGCGATTCGACGTGCTGGAATTAACCCTGTGGATATTACTCGCACAATACGTCTGTTAGTCGACGGAGAAATTGTCACCTCAATGCAAGACAATGGTGAGAAGCTGATTGTGCGTGTTAAAGCTCAGAAAAACAAAGCGCGAAATTTAAGCAGTCTACTGGATTTTCGACTCCCTAGTCCAAGCGGTAACAGCATTGCCTTGCGTGAGTTAGTGATTCAAGAACGTCATGTGGCACTCGGTAATATCCGTCATTACAACTTCCGTCGTGCCATTACTTTAGAGGCTGATTTTATCAAACTAAGTGAACCAGAAGATTTTTGGAAGTGTCGTGGCGAACCATTGGCGAATAACCTTAAACGCTGGTGGGAAGGCTTAGAACCACTGGGTGATCAACGTGATTACAGCCAGTGCCAACTCGATACTGTCACCGCAAATAAAATGCTGTTGGATGGCTGGAATAAAGTTCAAAAACAACATCCCAGTATTGATCTTGATTTCTCTGGTCAACTTGATGATATTAAAGAAAGCATCGATGCAATGGGCAAGCTATTTCTCATCGGTATTGGCTTAATGTATTTAATCTTGGGGACGCAATTTCGTAGTTACTTCCAACCCTTTATTGTGCTCGCCACTGTTCCCTTAGCTTTTACAGGCGTGGTGTTTGGCTTGTTAGTAACCAGCAACCCACTGAGTTTATACACACTCTACGGCATCGTCGCCTTAGCGGGAATCGCGGTGAATGCCGCCATTGTTTTAATCTCTGCCGCCAATGATCGCGTCAAAGCAGGCATGAGCGTCAATCATGCCACCATCTACGCAGCAAGGCGCAGAGTCATCCCCATTATTATCACCACGTTAACTACCATTGCAGGCTTATTCTCATTGGCGATAGGTTTAGGTGGCGACTCCTTACTTTGGGGGCCTGTGGCAACAGCGATTGTCTGGGGTGTAGGTTTCTCGTCGATATTGACACTCTTTGCCATTCCAACGTTATATCGTGCTGGCGTGGGTAGAAAAGAGCGTAAACGCCTCAAAAGAGAACATAAAAGACAACTCAAACAACGACAAGAGCCTGTAAGATAATTATGACTAAATTATACAAACAACGTATGACCGCAGAAGTTGAGGATGACATGGTTGTCTTTCTAATTGGCATGCGAATCAATAAACTCTGGAAAATCCACAAATGGCTACCTGTCGCATTAGCCATGCCCAAAATGATCAGAGAACTATATCAAAACCCTGAGATGGGTTTTATCAGTCAAGAGTCTTGGTTTGGCAGAACTACACTGATGGTTCAATATTGGAAATCCTTCGAGCACTTAGAAGCCTACGCAAAAAATCGCGATGGTAATCACTTACCTGCTTGGGCTGCTTTCAATAAAAAAGTAGCGAATAATGGTGATGTCGGTATTTGGCACGAAACCTATGTGGTAAAAGCAGGTAATTCGGAGTGTGTTTATAACAATATGCCGCAATTTGGATTGGCTAAAGTTGGTAAGCATGTCGCTGTTACCAAGCATAATCACAGCGCTAAAAATAGATTGAAAAAATAAGATACTAGCAAAAAAGGGACTCTCGCCATTCACTTCGTTAGCTAATAATGCCAACCCTAATAAATTAATCACTGTATTATTTTTAAAGGCGTTTTTGTAGCTGATATGAAGCTTGCGTGATACAGGAGTACGTGGCTTCGATTTCCCATATTACGCAGTGCTCCATGTGGATTACAAAATATCGACCTATTGAAAGTTAAAATAAAAATAGATTAGGATTGCTATAAGCCCATGTTTACAACTACAGATCTACTTGCAGGCAGTGCTATTTGTGACTATATGAATGTATCGAATAGATAAATAGAGGGAAAATTATGGACATGCAAACACTCACACTATTCTTCATGTGGTGCACCATCATAAATGGGGGAATACTGACTTTATGGTCGATATTTTTTATGTTTTCACCTGATTTAATCTATCGCTTACAAAGTCGCTGGTTCCCTGTTCCCAGAGAAACTTTCAGTGCCATTTTTTACTTGCTTATCGGGCTGTTTAAAATTTTCTTTCTAACCTTTAATCTTGTACCTTATCTGGCTTTGCTAATGATGGGATGAAGTGAATAATGCTACCAAATAGAGTTTGGTAACGAGACAGTACAGATACCATAATAAATTGCTAAACCTCTACGGCAAACGGACTCTCACTAATCGAGAGAGATTGTTCTTTTCATTTTATAACTTATCAAAACAAATCATTCTGCTGTGGCTGCTGCGACCACAAGCTAACAGTGGGTATTTCAGGTCTGAGCAGATTTACTTTACGCGCAAAGCGTTCGGCCAATTGTGGCACTTTTTTATTATCGGGCGTATGAAAGAAAATGTAAGGCGTCTTGCCTTCATCTATCCACTGAATAGTCTTACGCGCCCATTGATCTAAAGCAGTTTCTGCAAGTTGTGTATCCATCGGACTAATAAAACGCACCATTGGGAAGTTTGCAGTAGCTAACACATGAGTTGGCACGCGTGGCTTTTTGCGTAAACCATCTTGTGTTGCCTCGTCATCAGCAGGGTTGGCGAATAAAGTACGGGTGTCAAATATTACGCGATTGACATTGTATTGTGATAAAAGCTGGTTGAATTCTTTTTCTGTTGCGCCTTTATTGAAAAATTCTAAGTGGCGTACTTCAATACCGTAGTTAAATTCGCGTGGTAATGTCACCAAAAAATCACGTAATACACCTAATTGCTCAGGGCTAAAGCTTTTCGGCATTTGTAACCAGATAAGTCCTAAACGAGATTCGAGCGGGGCTATTAGTTGGAGAAACTCACTTACTTGGGAGTTACAGTGTTGCAAACTGGCTTCGTGACTGATGACTTTAGGGAATTTAAAACAAAACTTAAATGGCTCACTACTTATTTTACACCACGCATTAATACTGGCTGTAGAGGGTAATCCATAAAAAGTGTTGTTACCTTCCACACTACTAAAATGTTGCTGATAAATGCTTAAAGAGTCTTGGCTATTTTTACCTGTATCGTACCAATCAGCATGATGCCACTGGGCTAAGCCAATATAATAATTCATATCATTTTTGTTCTATGTGGAAGAAGAATAAGCAGTATCAGTTATTACAACTCTGTCTTCATGTACTAAGCTTTTAAAGAGATATAAATAAAAAAAGCGAGGATATAATCATGAAAACACGACTATTGATGTTGTTGTTAGCGGTTAGCTCAAGTAGCAAAGCCACTGTTTCGGAGTTTAATCATTTTTTCATTCCCTATGAAAGGATACAAAGTAACTACATCTGTCTTGATAAGCAAATTATGAAAGCGACATTTGGAATCCCACTAGCAAGTATGTTTGAAGGTATTTTTTCTAAAACACAAACATTAGACCAAGTGTTATCAGGCAATAGCCCGCGTTTTAATATCAACCTTTTGGTCAAAGGCTCTACTTCTATTGCGTATAGCCTCAATTTTGACAGGCAAACTACATCTGGGATTACGGATTACTCGTTTACATTAAATATGGCTGCTTTTAATACGCTAAATGGTAGTAGCAATGCGGGGCAATTAAAAACCATTAATACCGCCAAATTAGCGATTATTTCCATTATCAAAACGGCTGAATCATTACATGGTGCTGGGCAATTTAGGGTTTGGATAAAATTTAATAATCTTCCGCCTCAAGCAGCAGCTAATGGCGTGAATGCAGGTGCAAGCGATTGGCCTGCTTGGCCGTTTACATCATCAAGCCCCGTGTATCAGCAGTATCAATTACAGTTAATTTCACCTAACTGTTAAGCCATTCGGCGAATGGCATGGGAAATTAATGATCAATTTGAAAATTTGTTCTATAAGTAATGTAAGAGGCTACCTAAATTCAAAAAGGCGGGAACATGACAAAAAAAATCAATAAAATCATGGTGGCTAATCGCGGTGAAATTGCGATTAGAATTTTACGCGCAGCATTTGAATTAAAATTGAAAACGGTTGCGGTTTACACCTACGAAGATCGTTTTTCGCCACATCGTTATAAGTCGGATGAGGCTTATCAAATTGGTACAAATGATGAAGCCTTAGCGCCTTATCTCGATATAGAGGCGATGATTAAAACTGCAAAGTTGCATGAGGTTGATGCAATCCATCCTGGTTATGGCTTTTTATCAGAAAATGTGCAATTTGCACGACGCTGTCGAGAAGAGGGAATTATATTTGTTGGTCCTTATCCTGAAGTAATGGAGCAACTTGGCGATAAAATTGAAGCCAAAGCAAATGCCATTGCCGCAGGTTTGCCTGTTATCGAAGACAGTAAAGCATCGCTAGATACTGTTGAAGTTGCGATGCAAGAAGCTTTGCGCATTGGTTTTCCATTGATGATTAAAGCCGCATCGGGAGGCGGTGGTCGTGGTATGCGCGTATTGCGCTCTGCCGATGAATTATCAACCGCTTTTAATGATGCACGTAATGAAGCGGCTAAAGCTTTTGGCGACGATACTTTATTTTTAGAGAAGTATATTGATTCACCTAAGCATATCGAAATCCAAATATTAGGCGATAATCACGGTAACTTGGTGCATTTATATGAGCGTGATTGCTCGGTACAGCGGCGTTTTCAGAAGGTAGTTGAAGTTGCGCCTAGCATGGGTTTATCGGATGAAACGCGTGAAAAACTCTATGCTTACGCCTTAGCCGTCACCAAAAAAGTTAATTACAACAATGCAGGTACAGTCGAATTCCTCGTTGATAAAGAAGAGAATATTTACTTTATCGAAGTAAACCCTCGTGTGCAGGTGGAGCATACTATCACCGAGGTAGTAACAGGTATTGATATTGTACGTAGTCAGATTCTGATTGCCGCAGGCTATGCCTTACCCAGCCCTGAAATCGCGATTACATCCCAAGATGATATTAGCTGTCGCGGCTTTGCGGTGCAGTGTCGCATTACCACCGAAGATCCTCAACAGGACTTTAAACCTGATCTTGGCACCATAATAGCCTACCGTAGCGCTGGTGGTTTGGGGGTGCGTTTGGATGTTGGAGCTGCTTATGTTGGTGCTAAAATATCCCCCTTTTATGATTCAATGCTGGTTAAAGTCACCACCTCAGGGCGTACCTTACAAGAAGCATTACAGCGTGCAGAACGTGCTTTGACTGAGTTTCGTATTCGTGGGGTTAAAACCAATATCGGCTTTATTATCAATGTTTTAAAACATCCTATCTTTGTTGCTGGCGAGACTCGCGTCACCTTTTTAGAGCAACATCCTGAGTTATTTCAAATAAAATCACGGCTTGATCGAGGCACTAAAACATTACGTTATTTAGCCAATGTGATCGTCAATGGTCATCCTGATATTCCAAACCCTGATCTAAATAGAAAGCTACGCAAACCAATTATTCCTAATTTCGATAAGATGGCGGATTACCCTGAAGGTACGAAAAACAAGCTCGATGAATTGGGTGCGGATGGTTTTGTCGACTGGATTAAATCACAAGATAGTATTTTATATACCGACACAACACTACGCGATGCACATCAATCTTTATTGGCAACCCGTGTTAGAACAGGCGATATGCTACAAATTGCCGAAGGCTTTGCCAAAAACCATTCCCAATTATTTTCCTTAGAAATGTGGGGCGGCGCAACTTTTGATGTGGCTCTACGCTTTTTACATGAATGTCCTTGGGAACGCCTGCGTTTATTGCGTGAAAAAATTCCTAACATCTTATTTCAGATGCTATTTAGAGGCTCGAATGGTGTCGGCTACAAAGCTTATCCTGATAATTTAATTGAAAAATTTATTATCGAATCCGCAGAAAGTGGTATTGATGTTTTCCGTATTTTCGATTCCTTGAATTGGATTGAAGGCATGCGTAAATCCATTCAGGTAGTACGCGAGCAAACACATGGACTGGCAGAAGCGACCATTTGCTATACAGGTGATGTGCTTAATACCGCCCCCAGTAATAAATATAATTTAAACTACTATATCGATTTAGCAAAACAGCTAGAAGATGCAGGCGCGCATATTATTGCACTAAAAGATATGGCGGGTTTACTCAAGCCTTATGCCGCACAGGAACTAATCCCCGCTTTAAAAGATGCCGTTAACTTACCGATTCATCTACACACACATGATACCTCTTCAATGCAAGCGGCGACCTTATTAAAAGCCATTGAAGCAGATGTGGATATTGTTGATGCCTGTTTAAGCTCTATGTCGGGATTAACCTCGCAGCCTAATTTAAATTCTTTGATTGCCGTTATGCAAGGTCAGCCACGTGAGCAGACTTATGACTTAGCTTCGTTAAATCAATATGCTAATTATTGGGAAGATGTACGTGAGATTTATTACCCCTTTGAATCAGGTTTAAAAGCAGGCACTGCTGAGGTTTATGAGCATGAGATTCCTGGAGGGCAATATTCAAACCTACGTCCACAAGCTATTGCGCTAGGCTTAGAGCATCAGTTTGAAACCGTTAAAAAGAACTATGCGGTGGTAAATAATATGTTTGGCGATATTGTAAAAGTAACACCTTCATCAAAAGTAGTCGGCGATATGGCTATTTTTATGACCTCGAATGGTCTGAGCGAAGAAGATGTAATGCATCAAGGCTCCACTTTGGCATTTCCTGATTCGGTAGTAAATTTATTTCAAGGACATTTGGGACAAACCACAGGCGGATTGCCAGAGGAATTAGCTAAGCTGATTCTTAAAGGTAAAGATGCTTTTACTGATGCCCCAAATGCGCATTTAGCACCTATAGATTTTGAGACTGAATTTACAACATTTCAACAAGAGTTTGATGAAGATCGTAGTTGGCGTGATTTCTTATCATATCAAATGTATCCCAAAGTCTATCAAGATTTTTATCAACATCAGCAAGACTATGGTGATATTTCCAAGCTACCAACGACAGCATTTTTCTATGCTCTAAAACACCGCAAAGAGGTACATGTAGAATTATCAGCAGGAAAAACCATTATTATCCGACTGATTTATGTTTCCGCACCTGATGATGGGGGAATTCGTACTGTAACCTTTGATTTAAATGGTCAGCCGCGTAGTATTACTTTACGCGATGATAACGTTATCTCAACCAAAAAAGTGAATCAAAAAGCGGTTGAAGAAAGTGAAATAGGGACACCTATACTAGGTCGCTTATCCCAAATCATGGTTGCCGAGGGTGATACTATCAAAAAAGATACACCACTCTTTGTGATTGAAGCGATGAAAATGGAATCCACAATTACCGCGCCTTTTGCAGCTAAGGTAAAGCATATTCACCTTGAAGTGGGAGAGATATTGGAACAAGGGGACTTGGTAATTGAGGTCGAAAAAATTTAATCTGTAGCCCCTCTCAGCTCTAGTCAATCATAAAAAAAGCCGCTAATTAGCGGCTTTTTTATTACGTGATTACAACACTGAATTTAAACAACAACTGACTCACGAATTTTGTTGATTGCATTACTTTCTAGCTGACGAATGCGCTCGGCTGAAATACCATATTTAGACGCAAGCTCTTGTAGTGTAGCTTTTTTATCAACCAACCAACGACTCGCTAAGATGTCTTTACTACGATCATCCAACTTCTCTAAAGCTTTTCTAAAAATGGCTTGCTTATGCTCTTGCCAATCATCTTCTTCTGCTACTTCTGAAGGGTCTAACTGCTCTGACTTCAGATATAAACTTGGAGAATAAGCATTATCGTCATCTTCTTGCCCAGGTGATAGATCAAAACCTAAGTCTTGAC
>DQSN01000217.1 GCA_015663245.1 Leucothrix mucor | reverse complement strand
TAGCAGGTTTAGTCTCAGCCATTCGCACGCAAAATACTGAAAAAGGCAAGCGTGCCTTTGTACAACTTGATGATAAAACTGCCTATTATGAAATATTTATTTTTAGCAATGTCTATGAAGAATATGAGCACTTAATCCAGAAAGAAGAGCTACTCATCATCGAAGGTAGTTTGAATACTGATTTTTCAGGCAATATGCGGTTACGGATTAATGTCTTGCATGACATCACCAGTGCGAGGCAAACCTTTGCACGGCGATTGCAATTATCAATAAAAAAAGCTCAAACCAGTAATGGGCTAATTGATAAGCTCAGTGAGTTGTTGCCCCAGCAACAAGCAAACTGTCCTGTTCTAATTAACTATGAAACTGAAGATGCCACAGCGCAAATACGACTAGGAGAGGCCTTTAATGCATCGTTAAATGATAAGTCATTAAAGGCATTGCGTAAGGCGTTGGGAAAGGATGCGGTAAAAGTGAGCTACTGATTAGAAAGAGTTTTTATCTCTATCTCATACCATTCTTGAGTTATATGTATTGCTTGTGCAATAAAGTGATCAAAGAAAGGAAACAAGTCACCGACATCTTTTGTTTCTGTGCCTAGGCGAAATTCAAAGGCTTTGACGGTGTCATTTTTACCCATAAAAACAGTGGATATTGTGAGTAGTGTGCCGAGTTTATTTGGATGATCGTAGACATCTGCAAAGGGCATGATGTTCTCATCAACTAGAGCAACAAGTTGGGTGAAAAAATCCCCCGTGGTAGTTGCTATCACTTCGGTTTCTATAATCGGGAGTACACCATTGCCTTGACGTTTGATCATGCCTTGTTTATCCATCAGTAAGGATAGGGCACTTTTGTTATCGCTACGAATGTCGATACGAATTTTTTGAATGTCAGATTTTTTCATCGGTCTATTCTATCTGAATAGACCGATAAATCATGTGGCTAAGGTGCATTTAATACGCGGCAGCCATTTTTAGTACATTTCTAGGATCTACAGGTGCTTTCTTTACTTTAGAGAATTTCTCTGCAAATAAAGTCATATAGTATTTATCTTGCTTGTCTAAAGGGTAGTCTAGGGTTGTTACTTCTCCTTTTGGAGAAAGGTAAGTTTTTTCCATAATGGTAACTTCAGACTGGTCTGTGCCAACGTCTTTACGCTTTGCAACTTTTCCTGTGTCTTTGTATCCTTTGGCAATTAATGCTTTATTGATGTCTTCAAAGTCAAACATAACACCACCAGCAATGCGATTTTTAATCATCACGTCTGTAGTACAACCATCTGTCTCAGGTGAAACGGCAAAGCTGATTTTATTTACATGAGTTTCAAAAACACCCTCAAACCCTTGAGCTGGCTTAAAGCGTTTGTCATCAGAAAGAGCTACTTTTAAAGCATCTTGGCTATCAAATTTTTTCTCGCAAAAATCTTGATGCAAATCTAGGAATGTTGAAAGGTGTTGAGCCTTAGATATTTGTAGTTTTTCTGATGTTTCAGAGCCACAGCCATTAAGCAAGAAAGTTGTAGCAATTGCTGTTGATAATAGTACTGCCGATGGGAATATGATGCGCATGATAGCCTCTTGAAATTTTTATTATTGTATTTTTATTCACGTTAAATAGTCTTGCTATCAGATTCTGGCATTAACGAGTAAAGCAGTTTCTTGTTCAAGAAGAGTGTTCCCTCTTTCTTAAATAATCCATTATTTTTATATTGTTTCTATTTTGAAATAGAAATTGGCAAGCCGCCAAAAGATTATTTTACGTGTAATTGCGCGTAATTTTATAGGTGGGTTGTGTATATATCAAGAAATGGGCTGTTAAACTAGATAAGTGGTAGGTTCTACAGTGAGTTACTTGAATATATTCATGTTAAATGTCAGGATGACAAGCGCGAAAAATGATGTGTTTTCAACAGTTAAAAAGTGACTTTTGATGTCTTAATCTGCAATTGATGGTTGCTTCTATTATACTGTGCCTGCTTTCAATTTATGGATAGTAAACTTAACTAAAATGACATTAGTGCAACTACAAGAAAAATTTATCAAGCTACGCAATCATGGCTTATTTCAAGGTTTTATTATTGCCGTTATAGTTACTTCTGCCTTATTGATAGGGGTGCAGACTTACACTGTCCCAGCGTGGTCTATTAAAATCATTAAGGTGCTTGATTGGTTTATCACCATTTTCTTTTTAATTGAAATTATCATCCGCTTCATTAGTAGTAAAAATATTAAATCCTTCTTAAAAGATCCTTGGAATATCTTCGATACACTTATTGTTATCACTAGTTTGATCCCTTTAGAAGGAAGTGAAACTGTATTACTAGGGAGACTATTAAGAATATTCCGCGTATTACGTTTAATTTCAATTATTCCCGAGCTGCGGGTTTTACTGAATGCATTTTTTACCGCTATCCCACGTATCGGTTACGTATCTTTGCTGATGTTTATTATTTTTTATATTTACGCGGCGGTCGGTTCCATTTTCTTTGGCGATATTAATCAAGATTTATGGGGCAACATTAGCATCTCTATGTTGACCTTGTTTCGCATTGCTACGTTTGAAGGGTGGAGTGAGGTCATGTACGAGAGCATGGCGGTATACCCTCTGAGTTGGATGTACTATCTTAGCTTTATTTTTATCGTTGCTTTTGTTTTCTTGAATATGATGATTGGTATTGTGGTTGAAAGTTTGTACGAAGAGCATGAAAAAGAAAATCGTGAAACAGGAAAAGGGGAGTCAGGAGAGGTGCATTGGATTAAGGAACACACGGCAGAAATGGAGGGTCGCTTAGAAAGGATTGAGCAATTACTTGAAGATCAAGTAAAAGCACGAAAATAGTGAGGCTTTCTAAATTCGGCATGCTGTTACACGTTTGTGTAATAAATTTTGATTAATCTTATTCCCAATAAATACGACATTACTAGGTCTTAAACATTGCTTTATATTGCGTGGTTTGCAGTTTGGCTCGAACCCTATCGCGCTAGGGTCTGAGGCAAAGCTACACGCGGTTTTTTCGTTATAAGTTTGATGTTGCAAATCAAATATCTGATATATTTCGGGAAATGCCTGCCCATAAGAAGAGTATTCATACTGCCGTAATGTAAATGCTTGTCGTTTTGGGTTAAAGGTGAAATTGGCTGTGCTATTTTCGCCACCATCATTATGTGCATGGGTGGAATCAGAGATAGAGATACTATCGCCTTTATGAGTAATAGAGGTGAATTCTACATAGTTGTCTCGTGTCTTAAATTCGCGTGCAAAGTAGGCGGTGTTTTTACGCTGGTAACGTGTTCCGCCATTGCTCATACATAACATCAAGCGTGCTTTATTATCATTGGGCTTACGCTCTAAAAAAATATAATCAGTAAGATTGTCACTGTTAAAATCGTATTTTATCACGCCATTTTTAGCTTTGATGGGCGAGTAAAAAGTACGCTCAGCATTGTATTGACGACTGCCTATAATGCCTTTTACAAGGTGATACTGAAGACTAGGGTCAATGCAGGACACGGGAATGTCGGCTTGTGAAGCAGGTTTTACATTGCCGTTATTGTTACATGCGCTAAATACAGCAGCACTGGATAGACTGATTAAAATAAGGCGATTTTTTACTGTTTTCATGCGGGGTCAACTACTCCACTATTGCAATTAGATTGTGTTTGAGGGGCTTTCTTTAATAAGTTAGATAGAGAAAGCTTGCTCTGTATATCACCTTTTAAGTTTATCCATAATTCAGCAACTCTACCTTTTCTATCACAACGTAAATTTACTTTGTTGCCACTTCCTTTGCCAAATGCCAGATCAAACTGTTGGCGAATTTGTTTGCTGCTAATCTGTTTACCAATATTTTCTCGAAATAGGGCCGCTACAGATGAGTGGTTAATTTCCTGTAGCAAACTTAAAGCATCAGTATAGTAAGCATTTGCATCTTTGCCATAACAAGTGCCATGTTTTATCCACTCGTGCCGCTGTAAGTTTGAAGCAAAACCAGGCATTAGCTTTGCCAATAATTTGGCAGTATCACTCTCTAGCTCTAAAGGTTGTAACAAGCTCCAGCGTTTTGCTCTATCTATCGACTTGTCTTTGATGCTTACATCACAATAAGCATTATTGCGTGGTTGTGGCCAGAGACCGTGCAGGGATAAATTTTGTGCATCAAAACGCTTTGCAGTGAGTGTTTTACATTCTGGTTTACTTTGGTGAGTTTCACAAAAGCTAGGCTGCCAGCTTACTGCTAGCAAATACTCATCTTTTGTTTTTCGAGAGATTGATTTACTACCTTTAGGGCAGCTCTCTAACCTTTGCCCACATTCAGTAGCAACCCAGCGCCGCGTTGGGCTAGCATCTGTTATTAAAATTTGATAATGAGTGGCCGCATTTGCCTTGTTTTTAGCAACAAGGGGGTATATTTTTTCTAGTGTTAGATGAATATTCTCTGGATTGGTTTTTTTGCGAATAGAGCGAAATGCCTCACATGCCTGGGTGGCTTGGAAGCATCCTGATAATTTCTCTGCGGCTTGTAACGAATTTAATGGTAAAAGCCCAAGCAGAGGTAAAGTATGGATAAATAGTTTTATTTTGTAGTTCATTGGTTTACCAGTTTAAGGAGCGGCTACTCTCAAAAAAATGTCGATTACCTGTGATAGGGTCATCAAAGCTTATCGACTTTGCTAATAACTGTAAGGGCTGACTAAAGTCATCCCCTTTACAGGGGAGTAGCTCAGGGTAGAAAGGGTCATTTAAAATTGGGCAGGACAAACTCGCTAGGTGTACGCGTAATTGATGTTGTTTACCACTTACGGGTTTTAAATCACACAAGGCTTGATTTTCATTGTTATCAATAATGTCGATTGCTGTTTCAGAATTAGGCTCTCCAGCTACTTCTTGCATACGAAAAAAGGGGGTTCCTTTGATCATTTTGCTACGATGTACCAGTGGAAAAAGCTGTCGTTGAGATGGCTGCATACGGACAACTGCTTGATAGCTTTTCTCGATTTTGCGTTGCTGAAAAAGAGATTGATATTTACCTCGGCTGTTTGGATTAATGCAAAACATCACCACTCCCGCAGTTTCCCTATCGATGCGGTGAATCGGAGTTAACTCATCTAGTTGGAATTCATTTTTCAAACGCACTAACAGGGTTTGATGTAAAAATCGTCCAGCAGGAACAACGGGTAAAAAGTGGGGCTTGTCAGCAACGAGAATATGGTCATCACGATAAAGCACAGATGCTGTAAATGGAATCTCAGTCTCTTGGATTAACTCACGATAATAAAAAATATGCAGGTTACTGCGGTAAGGGCTATCAGGATAATAGCGTTCCCCTTTGCTATCCACTAACTCGCCGCGTTCCATGCGACCGATCATATCGTTTTTGCTAATATTGGGAAATTTCTCAACAAGAAAATCGATCATTAACAACCAATTACCTTCTGGTAGCCAAACACGGCTCGCACTTACGCCATCACGTACAGGTAAAGGAGTCTTCAGATGATTTGTTTTTCGTACCATTTATTATTTCGCCACTTGAAAGCGCATGGATAAATCAACGGCTTTAATATCTTTGGTTATTTCCCCAACAGAAATATAATCTACACCTGTTTCTGCAATGGGGCGCACCGTTTGCATATTAATACCTCCAGAGGCTTCTAGTTTAATGCCACTATCTTCATTCAGCTTTACTGCTGTTCGCATGTCATCAAGACTATAGTTATCTAACATAATAATATCGGCATTGGCTTTACTAGCCTCCGCAAACTCGAGCATGTTTTCGGTTTCAACTTCGACGTTAATGTCAGGATGTAAGCGTCGTGCTTTTGCAATGGCTTGCGTGATAGAGCCTGCTGCCATAATGTGATTTTCTTTGATTAAAATCATATCGTATAAAGCAATACGATGGTTTTTCCCGCCACCACAAGTGACCGCGTATTTCTGAGCTAGGCGCAGATTAGGCAAGGTTTTACGTGTATCGAGAATACGCGCATTTGTTCCCTCTACACGTTTGACATATTGATTGGTTAGTGTGGCGGTTGCCGATAATGTTTGCAGAAAATTGAGCGCGGCTCGTTCGCCACTTAATAAGGCGCGCGAATTACCTGATAAAGTACATAAGATGGAATTTGCTTTAACACTATCGCCATCATTATAGTTCCACTCGATGCTTACCTGTTTATCTATCTGCGTAAAAACTTCATCAAACCATGCTTTACCCGACAAAATAGCCTCATCACGACAAATAACCGTTGCTGTTGACTGCTCCTTTGCATCGATAAGGTCGGCGGTAACATCGCCACTGCCTATATCCTCTTCTAAAGCTAATCCAACCATTTTTATTATATTTTTAGATAGACTCATCTTTTACCCTTAATTTTTTCTTTAGTTTCAACGCATAAAAAAACGGCAAACACCTGACGATGTTTGCCGTTCTAGTTTAGCCTATTAGAACCAACTATTTTAGATGATTATTATAAGTGCTTATCTCAAGCCATTACTTCAGGCGGTTAATACCCATCATCTTCAAAATAGATTTTTCATAGAATGGCTCCGAGCTACCCTTCTTCATCTTGCGGATAAAGTATTTTTCAAAGGCTATCTTAGCTAAGTGAACCCACTTGCCCGACTTAAACCATGCAACATTACGCGGTGGAATCTGTGGGATAGCAACAAATGCTGCGCCTGTGTCACCAAAATCTGCCAAGCAAAGTGCAGTCCACGTTGCTTCAGTATGCGGCTCTTTGCCTGCTAGTTCATCTGCAATATTGTGCACTAAAGAGGTTACCATTGACTCAATCATATAACCTGTCTTAGGTGCGCCTGTTGGTACAGGTGTTGCCTCAACAGGAGGAATCGCAATACAAACACCAGCAGAATAGATATTTTTATAAGTTGGATTACGGTGCAAGTCATCAACCATAACAAAGCCACGAGGATTACAAAGCCCTTCAACTTTTGCCACTACATCAACACCAAAGAATGCAGGGAGCATCATCGCAAGATCAAACTCAACTTCATGATCGGTAAATACTTCACCTTTGGCATCAAGCTCGCTCACGAACATCTTGCCTTCTTCAACCTTAGTTGTCTTGGCGTTAGTAATCCATTTGATGTGCTGCATACGCAACTTAGATTCCAACATACCTTGAGAGTCACCTACGCCACCTAATCCTAGATGACCTATGTATGGCTCAGAGGTTACTAATGTCATTTTGAATTTGTCACGAATTTTACGCTTACGTAAATCCGTATCAATGATCATTGCAAATTCGTAAGCAGGACCAAAACAACTAGCAAAAGGCATTGCGCCAACAACGATGTGTCCACTGCCTTTTTTGATTAGCTTTTTATATTCCTCAAAGAATGCTTCTGCATGATCAATTGTACACACAGAATGGGTATGACCACCATGAGGGCCACTGCCTTCAACTTCATCAAAATAAAGCTTAGGGCCTGTTGCAATAACAAGGTAATCGTATTCAACGGTCGTGCCGTTTGCCATTTCTAGCTTACTGTTCTCGGCATCGATAGTTTCACAACGATCACCAATAAAGTTAATACCTTTACGTGATACATATTTTTCAATTTCAAAACTAGTATCGCTACGGCTTCTCCAACCTACACCAACCCAAGGATTAGACGGAGTAAATTGAAAGTCTTTACGTTCATTAATTAACGTAATGTCATGTTCTTTGCCTAATTCATCTCTTAATTCGTAAGCTGCAGGCATTCCACCCGTTCCTGCACCCAATACTACGATATGAGCCATCTTTGCCACTCCATTTTGTGTGATATTCCAAACCTTTCACCATTATTCCATAGTAAAAGTATAAGATATTATTATAATTTTTTAGCTATTCTGATTTCAATTCAAGATAAATAGTACCAACCTAGGCAAGCAGACAAGCTTTTGGAGCCTAACAGCGATATTAACTTCCGATAAATATTGAATTTCGCTTGATAAAACCATAAAACAGTCTATAGGTCAATCAAAAGACAATATATTAGAACATTACTAACTACTGATAGATAAAGCTTTTCTCAGTTAATCAATAATCTTAATACAGAGTATTACAACGTGGTAATATTGACTTTTCAGATAATATTAAAAAACAGAGAGACTGACTAAAATAATGAAGACTTTTCTTGTGGGTGGCGCTGTTAGAGACCGTCTATTAGGCTTGAGTGTTAAAGACAATGACTGGGTTGTGACGGGCGCAACACCTGAGATGATGATAGACCTAGGGTTTAAAGCCGTTGGAAAGGACTTTCCTGTATTTCTTCACCCTAAAACGGGAGAAGAGTACGCCCTTGCTCGGACTGAACGCAAATCAGGAAAAGGCTATCATGGCTTTCACTTCCATGCCGCGGAGGATGTTACGCTAGAGCAAGATATTCAGCGTCGTGACTTAACTATCAATGCGTTAGCAGAAGATGAAGAGGGTAAAATCATCGATACGGTTAATGGAGAGGCTGATTTAAAAAACCGACTGTTGCGCCATGTCTCCCCTGCATTTGCAGAAGATCCTGTGCGAATATTACGCATCGCACGCTTTCTAGCTCGCTTTGCACCCTTAGGGTTTCATATTGCTCCTGAAACAATGCAACTGATGAAAGATATGGTTGAGGCAGGAGAGGT
>DQSN01000100.1 GCA_015663245.1 Leucothrix mucor | reverse complement strand
GGTCATTTAACACCCATACAAAAATTAAAGGAATGGTATAAAAAGAAGCCAGAATTATTTAAAAAGAACGTTTATGATCTTGCGGGACTTGACACTTAGATAAGTAGATAGGCATAAAAAAACCGCTACTATTAGCGGTTTTTTTATAATACGAGGAAGCTTAATAATTTTCTTACATTGCTCTGTGCGTCATAACAGAATTTTGTAATAAAGATTCTGGAATTTTATCAGCAATAGACTCATGCAAAGCACGTAGTTTAGACCAATGCACACCTTGTTTATGATGATGCGCAGTATGATAACCGAGATTCCCCGTAAAGAAATTGAAAATAGGATTCAAATTATTATACGATGCTTCAAATTCATTTTGAGTATCAAGCCCCGTGTGATGCTTATAAGTTACATATGAGGTAAAGAGCAAACTTGTAATCATCGGTAAAATAAACAAAAACAAACCCGCAACAGGTTTATACCAGACCAGTAAAGCCACCAATACAACTGTCACCACTATATAAGTAAGAAAAGGTTTCATTTGCTTAGGGTGCCGTTTGCCAACACTATAACCACGCGGATAAGCTGTTAAAGCAACACTTAATGTGTATTCAACAGCTCCCATTTGTGTACCATCTTTACGCTGCCAACGACTTTCGTCTTTTGTTTGATCAAGAAAATTCAAATGATGACCTAAAACATGATGTAAACGCCACAGATGAGTCGTCACTCCCGTATGCAAAGCATAGAAAAACTCTAAAATACGATTCAGCATCGTATTACGGAAAGTAAAAAGATGTTGATGATGATGGTTCCAAGCACAGATTATGCCTTTAGGAATAACCATCACAAGATAATAGACAAAGAATACAAGGAGACTTTCTAGTGCAAAATACATAATAAAATCAAGCACTGTCAATAATAAAATAACCACTACAGGCCAGCGATCTTCCTTATACCTAAAAATACTATTCTGTTTTAATACTTTACGACTTGTCTGCATACGCTTCCTTAGATGGTGATTCTACTAAAATTCAAATAGATCCTAAAAATAATCCCGCACGATAGTAGTATATAGTGCGGGACTAATCCAGAATACCGACAGTCTACATTGACATGGCAAAATGAACATTGATATATGTCTATACGATTTTGAGAAGTTTAAATAAATTTATACCAATCCTAATATACTTAATCTTCTAATAATTCACATATTACCCTTATCCAGCTTTGATAAATACTACCTAGGCTAGGTAGAATTGGTGATCAAATTTGATTGCTTGCAGGATCTCACAGCCCTTTCTGAAATAGTTTATTAAGATATTTATATTTTGAAAATGGTCTTCCCCGCCCTCTGCCATTAACACTAAGGTTGAACTAGCGCATCTCTTATTTGCATATAGGCAATGAGAAATTCAAACATCATTCGCCAAAAAAGCTCTATAATAATAAGAAATACTATAAAGAACATTACTAGCTGCATTTTTTGTTTACTACTAAGTGCCTGCCAGAATGCATTTTTTCCTGATTTATACATACCACCAATCAGCTTATATTTTTGCACCAACCACAACATAAAAAACCATGCGGCTACAGGAAGAATAATCGCACCCATGTAATAGAAAATGATTAAAACTTCAGTACTAATAAAAGATTTAAAGCTTAGAAAATCTACCACCTATATATCCCCAACAATTTTCACTAAACCCTTATTCCTCAACTATTTATCATCAGCCCCACGGTCACAAGCTCTAAATAAATTGTTTTATACAAAGGTTTGGCGCGCTGCTTAAAAGTCACCCTTTTTTGAGCATCATTAATATTTAAGCGTGATGCTAATTCTTCTAGACCGCCCCCTTGCCCTTGTTGTATCGCTATACGTAGTGACTCAAAATTTTTATCCGCATAGTTTCTAATCACATTACGTGCTTCTGAATAAGTAAACCCATTGATTTTTTTATCTGCCTTGCTTTTTGATACATACAAAGCAGCAAAGTTATGCATTAAATTATCCGACACACTCACAACGTGATGAAAATAGTGTGCTTTATTATTAAGAAAGTTACTCTTTGCCTTGTTGCGCTTAGCTCCTTTAATACCCGCCACATTAAATGCATCTTCTAGTGTTTGTCCACCACCTTGCCTTACATCATTACGTATTGCGAGGTAGTTCTTCGCAACATAAGACTCAACTCGACGACGTCTTGCTCCATAAGTAGCATTTTCAAAAACAGAGCCAATTACGGCACCTGGTAACTCAAAGGGGGAAGGTAAGTGACTAGCACTGTTACTTGAGCAAGCGCTAAACAATAAAACCATAACAGGGAGAGACAGCAGCGAAATGTTTTTCATAGAAATAACCTTGAGACAAAGAAAGTATTTATTGATCAATAATTTCGAGTCGCTGCACAACTTTTAGTTCCTCGCCAAAGCTACGGCAAGTGCAAAACCACCTCTTTGGCATTTTCCATTGCTTGAATCGCCTCATCCATACTAATCTGATCAGGATTTTCTACACCACATTGATTAAGCTGCTCATACAAATCATCCTGCTCCAGTACATAGGACTCCCCTGTTTTAAGTTGCACATAAGCAGCCCAAGGTATAAATTTTGTGAGAGGGAACACCTGCCCTTCAGCGGGCGAAATATCAACATGTAAACCCGTAATATAAAGCAAGTTGCGCCCTTCATAAGCTGGCTCTTGCAAGATACTTCGATAAGCACGATCAAACTCTGCTTGTATATTCACTTGGGCTGCGATCAATAATGGTGCAGACGATGCAACAATCCACGGCATGGAGCCGATTAAATTTACCTCTAACTGCTGCGAACCATCGACATCTGCCAACAAGTGATCGGTTTGATAAGTAAAAAAATCAGGTAACAAAGCCACATCAATAGGAGAGACACCATCATCTTCACTGAAAAACCATTGCATTTGTTTGAAAAACTTAGCACTTGCCCGAAAAGTACGCGAGGTACTTTGTGTTGCTAAAGGGGTAATATTACCGTTAGGTCTTAGCTCTAAGATT
Organism: Leucothrix mucor; assembly: GCA_015663245.1. Classification (GTDB taxonomy): domain Bacteria; phylum Pseudomonadota; class Gammaproteobacteria; order Thiotrichales; family Thiotrichaceae; genus JAGLBW01. The sequence goes on along the minus strand of DQSN01000100.1, from coordinate 5,430 downwards.
TTGTCCAGTGATAAGATCAAATTACTACTAGAGGACATCAGTAAATAATGATTATCAATCGTGATACGACAGTGATCTGCTCGCATCTCCACAAAAATATTATCACAAGCATATTGATAGTCTTGTAGATAACCTCCAAGAGCACCGTCAATTTTACCGCAGTTACTCGAACATTGACCATGCTCAGTTTGTGCTCGCCGATATACACCAAAGCTTTGGCTATTAGGTTCATAACCTACATGGCTAGCATGAACAATTAACAAATCTTCCCCATGATGTGCATGCGAGCCATGACGGTCAACCGCCATAATTCCACCCACACGACCATGATTAAAGGGGAAAGCACCAAAATGTTTCGCCATTAACATAATTGGATAACCTTGGCTTTCATCCGAACAAAAAGCCCGTGATGGCATTATATTTCCCGCCTCAAAACCTAAAGTTTTACACCAATTATAAAGCCGTGGCACAAAACTACTATAGCGAAACCAGCGCCTTTCCATACCGAAATAACCTAGGCTTTCCTGTATCTTTCCTCTCGCTTTATTCATATAGGCTCTCGTCTTAATATTTATTAATCTGCTATTTTTTATTTCTGTACTTCTTAGAAAAACTTACTCAAGCATCAGCTTCTCCTGCAACACTCTAGCAGCAGAGTCTAGTGCAATTTTCTGGAATTCACCTGATTCAAGGTCACGATACTCAACAACTTTTGCTGAGATACTACGGCTAGAAATAACCACTCGATGGCGTATACCCAAAAATTGAATGACTTTAAACATATTCTTGGGACGCTGATTACGGTCATCTAACAGCACTTTATATCCTGCCGAGTTTAGCTCTTTATACAATGACTCTGCCACCATCCAGACATTAGGAAAAAGTTGTGGAAACATAGGTGCGATAGCAAAATGAAAACCGTCTTCATTTTCCACTTGATGACGTAAGGCGTCGATATTTGATTGGCTTAGATACAAGAGGTGACCATAAGCTAATGCCCTTTGAATTGAATAATACGTCGACGTTCTTTCTTACTCGGTTTGCGATCAGGTCTTATCATACTGGCACTTTGTATTTTACGCATCTCCTGATCAGCTTCACGCTTCTGGATACTTTCTTCACTTTCGGTATAAAGAAGTTGCGCTTCTTTGGCAGGGCGACGCTTATCATTTAAGCCTTTAATAATAAGGTGATAACGCTCAACGCCACGCGTCACATCTAAAGCATCATCAATGTGTACCATGCGTGAAGGTTTAATTCGCACCTCATTCAGATGAACTTTACCACCATTAATAGCTTCTACCGCAAGCGCGCGCGTCTTAAAAATTCGCGCTGCCCATAGCCATTTATCTAAGCGTAATTCGCTTAGCTCTGGCTTGATTTTAGCCTGCTTTCTTAATTTTTTTGTTCTACGAGAGGCCATTCAACCACATGCTCCTCATAACCTTCATCATTTTTAATTTCTTTCTCAAAGACAGTTCTACCTTTTACCGAATGCCCCAACTGGTGAATCAGTGCTTTATCACCACTCACCAAATGATGCCATTTAGGTAAACCTTGCTCATCTTGAATACATCGATAAGCACAACTTGGTGGCATCCAATTAATGCTCTCTAAATTATCTTGGGTGAGGCGCACACAGGTTGGCACAAGCGTTTCACGGTTCCAATAATCACTGCAATGACAATCTTTATCGATAAAAAGGTCACAGACGACATCGGTATAGTAAACCTGACCATCCTCTTCATCTTCTAATTTAATCAGACAACATTTACCGCAGTGGTCACACAAGCTTTCCCACTGATCACGCGTCATATTAGCAAGGCTTGTTGTATCCCACCAATTAGTACTTATTTCCTTAGACATTAATCTTTAACAACTGGCTTTTTAGGAACTGCAACTGACTCCATCGGCAAGCTGGCTTTTAAACGTGCAAACTCTTTAGGCGCTGCATAATAAAAAATCTCACCACCATTACTATCCCATAATATCGCCAACCCCTTCTTAGGATAAAGCCTATAGACAGCGGTTTCAGTCACTTTAATAGTTTCTTCTGGCTCACCAAAAAACTTAATTTGCTTTTCTTCATATTGAGTAACAGGCATATACACCATACGCCACACTCTCATTTTGATGATTTCTTTCTCAGCTTTAATGCTCAGCTTATATTGCCAGTTATTATTCGGTGTTGCCTCCCGACCTGTAGAAGATTTGCGCTCTCGATCAAGAAATTCATCACTAGCATCCAAATCAGCAATAATACGACCTTCTAATAAGCCAATCATTATTCTACCGAAATAAGACTCAACATTTAGCTCCCCTTTCGAGGTTTCAAACATCAGCGTATTGGCAATATGATTTAAGCGTATGCTAATACCTTTCAGTGTGATTTCGCCAATATCCATACCCATTACACGAGTTGCACCCGAATCGGTTATAGATATTTTCCAAGGCAGGTTTTCAGTATCTTTTTTTTGCGGCTCACAAGCACTAAGAAGGACTAACAATGTAAAAAACAGCACTTTCATAAATAAATAATTCCATCTGTTTAAAGGAATACCATTCCCTTATAAGTTTGATCCAATCCCCGTATTATATCGTATTATTGGTGATGCATTGGCTCTATCTGCTATTATCGCTCCCTTGACAAAAGGATAGGTACACTCCATGAGCAAAAAGGATACAATTACACTAATCGATAACTCCACAGGTAAAGAAATGGAGCTTCCCATCTTGCGTCCTACCAACGGCATCCCTACTATCGATGTTCGTAACCTTTATCGTAAACTTGGCTACTTTACTTATGACCCAGGTTTTCTTTCTACCGCCAGTTGCACCAGCTCAATTACCTACCTTGATGGCTTAAACGGCGAGCTACAATACTGTGGCTACCCCATTGAGCAACTTGCAGATCACAGTACCTTTTTAGAAGTGTGTTGCTTATTGATTGACGGTGAGTTACCCAGCAAACAAGAACTTGATGATTTTAAAAGTATCATCACCCATCACACCATGTTACACGAAGCCTTAAAACGCTTTTATAGTGGCTTCCGTCGAGATGCACACCCCATGGCAATTATGGTCGGCGTGGTTGGCGCACTTTCTGCGTTTTACCATGACGACATTGATATTCACAACCCACAACATCGCATGATCGCAATGCATCAGCTCATCGCCAAAATGCCCACCATAGCAGCTTGGAGCTATCGCTACGCACATGGTTTACCTTTTGAGTATCCACGCAATCATCTAAGTTACTCAGCCAATTTCTTGCATATGATGTTCAGCATACCCACTGAAGAATATGTGCCTGACCCTTTCTTTGTTAAAGCCTTAGACCTCATTTTTATTCTCCACGCCGATCATGAGCAAAATGCCTCAACCTCTACAGTGCGTTTAACAGGCAGCTCAGAAGCAAATCCTTTTGCAGCAATCTCCGCAGGTATTGCATCACTTTGGGGACCTGCCCATGGCGGAGCTAATGAAGCCGTTATCCGCATGTTGGTAGACATCAACGAGTCTGACAGTGACGTTCAGTATTATATAGATCGTGCTAAAGATAGAAACGACCGTTTCCGCTTAATGGGCTTTGGACATCGCATTTACAAAAATTATGATCCACGCGCACGAATTATTCGCAAAACGTGTCACGAACTATTGTCTAAACTAGGTGCCGATAGCGAATATAATGATCTGTTTGATACTGCAATGGAGCTAGAACGTATTGCTTTAGAAGATGAATACTTCATCTCTCGCAATCTCTACCCCAATGTTGACTTTTATTCTGGTATCATACTGTTAGCGATGGGGATTCCGCTCAATATGTTCACTGTAATTTTTGCAGTCGCACGTACCGTTGGATGGATCACTCATTGGAATGAAATGATACAAGACCCAGAATCACGTATTGGTCGTCCACGTCAACTATATGTTGGTGCTTTACCACGAGACTACCCCTCTGATCAAGACTAGTCGTTGTATTTCAATTTTTATTATTCTCAATAATTTGGAGATTTCTCATGACATTAAATAATGCTGTACAAGCTTTTGCTGGCGTAATGGTTCTAGTAAGTGTTGTTTTAGCGGCTTATGTAAGCCCACTATTTATCTGGTTGACTGTATTCATCGGCTTTAACCTAATTCAATCTTCTTTCACTGGCTTCTGCCCAGCAGCCATGATATTCAAAAAACTTGGTTTTAAATAAACATTTGTATTTATTTTTTAAGACAAAGAAACTAAGCAGATACTAAAAAAGGTCGCATGAAAAACTTATTTTATACGACCTTTTTTATGGCATCGCACAAGCCTACTGGTGGATATAACTAGCCTCAGTGCTCCGCAATACAAATCCCCTTCTTATCGACTGCATTCAACGCTGCCACAACAATTACCCCTCCACAATAGTAACTAAAGTAAGCAAACCACTTAGGGCAATCGCATTAAAATTTATTTGTTTTACAGTTGAGCCTCTTGCAAAATCATGAACCTACTGAAACTTAAAAGCTATCAACACACCAAATTTCATTATTTTTTGAAAAAAGGCATTAGAAGCTGACTTTTGAGCGAATTATTCGCTATTTGCCGTTTTTTGCTAAATTTAATGCATCAGTGCTCTCCAATCTATCAATAATACACCATTCTGTTCCCCGCAGACTTAATGTATTCGTTTACTCAAGAAAACACATCATTTGGTTGCTTGTTAAAGCCAATAGCCCGAACATTAAGTGACACAGCACTTTAGCATGTCCACGGACAACACGACCACCAAATCCATCTTTTAATCTGCCATTGACTCGTTCAACCGTGTTACGTTCTTTATAACGTATCGTTTCCGCAGATTGATAACCTGCTACTCGACAACGTTTGTTTTCAGCTTTTAGCTCTACTTTTAAGGCACTATCTCTACGAGGGTGTTTGTCAATCAATGGAATGTGACCTAATTGTCGGCTGGTCTCATGTATCTGTGGGACATCATAGGCGGAGTCCATTAAGTCATAGAGGTTTGTGACACGGTGATGACTGATTTTTGCCAGAGGAATCGCAACCTGACTATCATGTGTTGAGGCGGAGGTTAAAACACAGCTAATAGGAATACCTCCATCCGCTGAGTCGATATGCAGCTTATAACCAGTCCAACTGGTTTTATATCCTTTACTATTTTTCTTTGTTCCTACATCACAGGCTTTGGGTAAATTATCAAGCATGTCGGATAAATCCATACCGCCTGCCTGCTGTTCAATCCGTGTGGGTTCTTTTATCCGTATTTCACCTTTCTTTGGGTGACCTCGCTTCTTAGGGGCTTGTTTAACTTTCTCCTTTTTAAGGGGTTTTTCAGGCATCCTTCATATATCCAAAAAGTAGTTTACACTTTGGCTTAATGACCATAAATCTAGGCAATAGAAAGCCATAGCCATTCTATGAATGGCCTT
>DQSN01000179.1 GCA_015663245.1 Leucothrix mucor | reverse complement strand
GCAGAGAGCGTCGCAAGAAAGCCGAGCTTGTACAACAAACGGTTCAGCTCGTGGCTTCTCGCTGCGCTCGAATCACGATCTAACCTTATTCGTTCGGGGGAATAAAAATGACTTTAATGATGCATTAGCTATTGCTGAAGCCAGCAGAACACCTGAAATGCGCCCTGTTGCTGTAAAGACAACCGAGCAGCAGAGTATTCAAGCATTGCACCGCTTGAGACGTTCTGCGGCAGGAGATCGAACAGCATTAAGTAATCAAGTGCGTGAATTACTGGCTGAATTTGGTTTAGTGATGAACAAGGGTATAACCTGAATTCTTTCAGATTATCAACTTAAAAACAATCCTGCAACAAACTTGATGTGTATTTTTTTGCCTACACTATAATGTACTAAGAACGCGCACGAAATAACTTCTCGATTCTAACTTGCCTTTTTACTTCAGATCGAATTATCTCATTCCTTACGTAGAATAACTATGCTCCTACTACGCTTATAAGTTGAGCTAAAGCTCAGCTAAGTCATGAGATCATCCCACCTGAAACCAAAATTCTGCGTTATAAGATCGGGAAGTTATTCCATACATGCTCATTAATTACAATTTAAATCCAATAACAAAACCTACACGGATAACAAAAATTATATGTCTCAAACCACACCTACCCCAGCTTCATCTTTCGATTTAATTCGCACCCAAAAAATCAATACGCTTAATCTCACTTTTGAGGAGTACAAGCACAAAATTACTGGCACTACGCATATTCATCTCAATTCCGAAGATGATAATAATGTGTTTTTTATCGCATTTTTAACCGTTCCACAAGATTCATCGGGTGTGGCGCATATTCTTGAGCATACTTCGCTATGTGGTAGCGAGCGTTTTCCTGTGCGCGATCCTTTCTTTATGATGCTACGTCGTTCTTTAAATACCTTTATGAACGCATTTACTTCAACCGATTGGACGGCTTATCCTTTCGCCACACAGAACCGCAAAGATTTTGATAATTTACTACAAATCTATTTAGACGCGACCTTTTTCCCGAATCTTGATTATCTTGATTTTCGCCAAGAAGGTTGGCGCGTTGAGTTTGAAGAGGCTGATAACCCTGATAGCGATTTAGTCTACAAAGGCGTTGTGTTTAATGAAATGAAAGGTGCGATGAGCTCACCATCGCGTCGTGTTTGGCAGACGATGCAAACTGCACTTTACCCGACGACTACCTATCATTTTAACAGTGGCGGCGAGCCTGAAAATATTCCTGATTTGAGCCATGACGATTTAGTTGCTTTTCACAAACGCCATTATCATCCATCCAATGCCATTATTATGACAGCAGGCAATATCTCAGCAACAGAACATCAAGAGCGTATTGATGAGTTGGCTTTATCAAAGTTCCAAAAAGAAGAGCTTGATCTTAGCATTCCAAAAGTTGAGCGTTATTCTGAGCCACAACAAATTAAAGCAAGCTATGCCTTAGATGGCGAAGAAGACCTTAGCAAAAAGACGCATATCGTGATGGGTTGGTTATTGGGTGAAAGTGCGGATCTTAAAGAAAACTTAGAAGCGGGCTTGCTCTCAGCGGTATTACTAAATAACAGCGCATCGCCAATGTTACAAGCTTTAGAAACGACCTCTTTAGGCACTGCGCCCTCCCCACTTTGTGGTTTTGATAGCGACATGAAAGAGGCGTGTTTTGCTTGTGGTTTAGAAGGTTCTGAAAGCCAACATGCCGATGAAGTCGAAGCGTTGATTATGGACGTGTTAAACGATGTCGCAGAAAATGGTATTCCTCAAGAGCAGTTAGAGTCTATCTTGCACCAGCTTGAGCTATCCCAGCGTGAAGTTAGTGGTAGTGGTTTCCCATATGGTTTGCAGCTCATTATGAAGGCTATTTCACCAACGCTTTATAATGCCGATCCTGTTGAGGCGCTTGATTTAGATGCAGCAATCACGCAGCTCTACGAAGCGATCAAAGACCCTGAGTACATCAAAAATATCACGCGTAGATTATTGCTCGATAATCCGCATCGGGTACGTTTGGTCATGACACCTGATACAGAAAAAAATCAGCACGAAGAGGAGGAAGAAACCAAGCGTCTCGCCGACATCAAAGCCAATATGGATGATGATGAAAAGCAGGCAGTGGTAAAATTAGCCGCTGATCTCAAGGCGCGTCAAGAGCAGTTAGATGATCCTGAAATTCTGCCCAAAGTGGGATTAGAAGACGTCAAACCTGAGATTAAGAATATACAAGGTAAAGACTCTACACTCTCGAATCATCAGAAACTAACGAGCTACGTGGCAGGAACAAACGGCATTGTTTATCAGCGTATCGTGGTTGAAGTGCCTGCTTTAGATCAAGGTTTATACGATCTACTACCGCTTTACGACTCACTCATTACCGAATTAGGCGTTGGCAAAAAAGACTATTTAGAAGTGCAAGCATGGCAAGCGGCAGTAACAGGTGGGATAAGTGCAGGTACATCTATGCGTAGCGAGGTTCACGATAACAATAAAGCCACAGAGTTTTTCTCGCTTTCGGGTAAAGCATTAGAGCGCAATCAACATGCCTTAACGGAGCTACTGCATAGCACCTTCACCGAAGCACGCTTTGATGAGCTGGCACGTATTCGTGAATTAATCGCACAAATGTTAGCGCGTCAAGAAGCCAATATCACCAACAGTGGTCACAGCCTTGCTAGCATTGCGGCTAGTGCTGGAATATCTGCTCGCGGCTCCGTAACACATCGCGCAAGTGGTTTACTCAGCATACAGAGTTTAAAGGCTTTAGACGCAAGTCTTAATGATGAGTCTGCATTACGTGAGCTTGGGGAACAGCTACAAACCTTGCACCAAAAAATCATCACTGCGCCGCGCCAGTTCTTACTGGTTGCCGATGACGAAGCTTTACCAGACTTCCAACAATCACTGGATACACAATGGAATAATATCGCCATAGGTGAGCAACAAGCTTCCTCCGATATTATCTGGACACCACGCACCGTGATGGAAGGCTGGGCAGTAAGCTCTCAGGTAAACTTCTGCGCCAAAGCGTATCCCGCTGTTCCCTCAGGACACGACGATGCACCAGCACTCACCATTCTTGGCTCATTCTTACGCAATGGCTATCTACATCGTACTATCCGCGAACAAGGTGGCGCCTACGGTGGCGGTGCAAACTATGACTCTGACTCTGGAGCATTCCGCTTCTACTCCTACCGTGATCCACGCTTTGAAGAGACCCTCAGCGACTTTGATAACAGCTTAAATTGGTTACTCGACACCAAACACAACGGGCAATCACTAGAAGAAGCAATCCTCAGCGTTGTAAGTAGTATCGACAGCCCTAGCTCTCCCTCAGGAGAAGCTATCAGTGCCTACTACTCTGGATTACACGGACGCGATTATGAACGACGCAAGCAATATCGCCAGAAAGTACTTGATGTAAGTTTGGATGATTTAACACGGGTTGGAGAGAAGTATTTACAGCCTGAAAATGGCAATATTGCGGTGGTAGGTAGTCAGGAAGTATTGCAAAGCGCGAAGGGGTTTGAGTTGGAGATTTTGAAACCTTAATGGGTAATTATTACATTTCCCACTTAGTTAAAGAGACTACCTATTCCCACGCTGGAAACCTAGCTAGACTAGGTAGGATAGTTTCCTTAAAAGCTTGGGAAATGTAATAAAGCATGACAAGCCATTCACTTTTAATGCAAAGCTTTCTAGTTACTTGGCTCTGCTTCGTAACAAGAGAAGCTTCAGCTCAAAGCATAATATCATTAAGTTTATCCAAAATATTCCCCCAACCTCCCTGATGATCTATGCGTGTTTTTTCATCAAGAAACTTAATGTGTGATAATGATATATTTGTTTCATTCTCAGCTATTTTACTAAAATTTAACGTTACGATACTGTTATCAACAGAGCAATGAGATACCCATGTGAAGACCAGTTTATCGGGGCGGCTAATTTCTAGATACTTTCCTGTATGTGGTAACTGATCATCTCCCGCATGCATAATAATCGTAAAACTTCCTCCCTCACGAACATCATTTTCAACATCCGATTCGGGCATCTCTGGCATGGGCATCATAAATTGAGATAGAACTTTAGGGTTTAACCATGCATCAAATACTTTTTCGATGGGTGCATGAATCGTCTTATTTATATTTACTGTTAAATCAGTCATTTTTTCTTCTCCATTTATCATTATTTGATCAAGCTTTTCTAAACGTAACTCCCAAATAGATTTCAACTCTTTAAACCAATTTTCAACTATCTCTATTCGATTTAAATTTGCTTCTATCAAGTGCGTTCTGCCTATCGTTCTTCTTGTTACCAACTCCGCTTTTTCTAACACCTTTATGTGTTTTGATATTGCATTTAGCGACATATCATAATAATCAGCCAAGTCTGTTACTCGGCTTGCGCCTTGCTGACATAAGCGCGTTAAAAGAGAGCGACGTGTTGTATCACTCATTGCTTTGAGTAACTCCGTAAGATTTTTATCTTTTTCATATTCAACCATAAAGTTGAATATATTCATTGTTAGCAAGTTAGCCAACCAAAAGGTTGATAAATATTTATCACTTAGCTAAAAATAGATCCTAGACTAGGTAGAATAGTTTCCTTAAAAACTTGGAGAATGTAATAAACAAGATAATAGAAAAAATATCTGCATAAGCTATTTAACAACCGAGCCTTCGGTGCAACTCTCCATGTTAGAAAAGATAAACCCATAATTTTGTTTAACTAACCACCTAAATGAACTATAAATAAGGGAGGATACTTTTTACTAAGTATCAGCCCTTTTTTGTTTATCAAACAGGAAAATCAAGGATGACGACCCTAAGCCGCACCTCATTTCTTAATGAAATGTCTAATAAAAAAATTCAGCTCTCACTCGCTAATAATGATTCCCGCCTTAATAGGCTTAATCTAAATCGTATTGATAGCAATAACGATGGTGTGCTGGATAACTCAACGGAGATGCGAGCCTTGTTTAGGGCGATCGACTATTTTGATCGTAATGGTACTTATCGCTCTGTTGACCTTGGCTCATCGCGCCACCCTACGACTGCGGGGAAGTTAATTGCGGCTATTCGTGATACTGCTGAGGAGCAAAGTACTTCTGGTGAAGTTAGTATCACGCTTACTCGCGCTAGCTTTCTTCAGGAGATGTCAACAAAGAGTATTACTATTGCTCAAGCAAGTAATAATGCTCAACTGCAATCACTTAATTTAAGCCGTGCTGATGGTAATCACGATGGCATCATTTCAGGGGTTGATGATTTTAAGCGATTGTTTAAGGCGGTTGATTATTTTGATCGTAATGGTAATGCTCTGTCTCTAAACTTAGGGAGTTCTCAGAATCCAACCAGACCTGGACTGCTTATTGAGGCGCTACGCGGTATCGCTAAAGACGCTTCTACTGGCACTGGCACTGGCACTGGCACTGGCACTGGCACTGGCACT
>DQSN01000002.1 GCA_015663245.1 Leucothrix mucor | reverse complement strand
GTGGCTGATGAAGTTGAAGCAGTAATCGATGCTGTAGAAGATGAATATGTCGAAACTACAGTGGATGAAATTGAATCCGCTATTGATTACACAGAGGAGGAGCCTATTGAAGTTGCTGTGGCTGATGAAGTTGAAGCAGTAGTCGATATTGCAAAAGACGAATATGCCGAAACTACAGTGGCTGACGAAATTGAAGCGGCTGTTGATGGCGTAGAAGGTGGGTCTATTGAAGTGGCTGTAGCTGATGAAGTTGAGACAGTAATCGATGAAGCAAAAGAGGACTCCTTAATAGATACTATTAAAACAGCAGTAGGTACATTAGCGGCAACAGGGATAGCAAGCAAAGTTAGTGCAGAAATACTTGATACTCAAGATGCAGACACTGATGCAAGCGATATTATTGAAAAAAGTATTGAGTCAGCTAACACCTACATAGGTGAAGTAGAGAATGAAGTGATTTCTGATAAATTTACAAGCACTGACACTATAGAGGAAGACCCAGAAGTTGCTACTGATAACAGTGAGTACTCTGAATATGTAGATTCATCAGAAGTAGAGCAAGAAGTTGATTCTGACTCAGATAGTGACGAAAGCATCATAGAGCAAGATAATAATGAAGATGATAGCTTATTGGATACACTGAAAACGGTAGCCACCGCCGTTAGCAGCACAGCCACTACCGCCGAAGCTGGAGAAGATGAGCAAGACGAAAATCAAGAGAGCGATACAGACACTAAGAAAAATGACTCCGACTCTAAATAAAGTCAGCAAGTCAATCTATTAGCCATATGCATCGCTAATAGACGACTTAGCGTCCGCTTAAAAGCAAAACGTAAGCGATGCCCTTGATACAACTTATGCAATGGTGCTTCTGCGGAGAAGATAAAGCGCACTTTACGATCATATAATTCATCAACCAGATAGAAAAAACGCCGTGCAGCAGGGTCATCATCTGCTGTCATTGTCGGTACATTTGAGATCATCACTACATCATAACGCTCTGATAACCAGATATAATCACTAGTAGTACGTGTTGTTTCACATATTTCTGGAAAATCAAACCAAACAATATTTTCGGAGAACTGCCGAGTGATAACATCACGATCATAAATACATAAAACCTGCTTTTTTTGTACCTCTCCCTGAGCTAACTTATCAAAACATGTGTTCATCTCCTCCTTATTTCGTGCATAAACCTCAGAAGGCTTTGTTGTACCAGTTTCGGCTCTGCGTATACGGTAATCGATGCCGCTATCGAGATTAATTACCTGCATATTGTCTTTAATAAATTGCGTATGTGGGATAAAACGCTCAGCCTGAATACTGCCTTGATAAAGCTTATCGGGATGACGATTAGAGGTAGTGACGATGATGACACCATCATTAATAAGTCGCTCCAATAAAGGGTACAGTAGCATTGCATTAGTAATTTCAGTGAGGTGCAACTCATCTAAACACAGCAAACGTAAGTCTTTTGCAAACTCATCTGCAATGGTATCTAAGGGATTTTCTTGATCAGGGTGATCTTTAAGGGCTTGATGAATAATCAACATAAAATGATTGAAGTGGCAGCGACGTTTCTCTTTAATGTTCGTACTTTTAAAAAACTGATCCATCAGCCATGTTTTTCCACGCCCTACTCCTCCCCATAAATAAACACCTTTAACACTAGCTACTTTATTGTTTGATGTTGGTGTAAATAAGCGTGAAAAAAAACCTGCCTTTTTTGCTAGAGCAGGCTTAGCATATTGCTGTTGTAAAATATTTTGTATTTCTTGTAAGCACTGCACCGCATCGGCCTGAATAGAGTCGGGTTCTATCAATTTATCCGCTATTTTTTGATTATAGCGCTCAATTAGGGACATGTTTTTCTCTATACCAAAACCGTAAATTATCTTCTCTAAAGAAGCCTAGCTCAAAAGGCTTGTCATTATTTGGAAATAACACCGTTATCGCGCCCTGCTCAACATTATCAAGCATAGGAATATTACTGCCTTGATAACGCTGCACAACGTCTTTCGCTGGATGTCTAAACTTATTGCGATACCCTCGTGAGTTTAATGCTAGCTTTGGGTCAACGGCGTTAAGAAAAGCTTGAGTAGAGGATGTTCGGCTCCCATGATGCGGCACTAACAACACTTCTGCTTTTAATTTTTCAATATTATTTTCTAACAGATAACGCTCCGTTTTTTTCTCAATATCACCCACTAACAATAGACTATGATATTGGTTCCACACTTTTAATACGCAAGAAAGATTGTTATCAGACTCATCTTGATCAAAATTATCATCAGGATGAAGAAATTCAAAACTCACCCCATCCCACTGCCATGTATCACCTGCTCGGCATTTTGTAATGAGCCTATTATCTAAAAATCGCGTATTACTGCTAATAATTTTCTCAGCTGGAATCTCATTTAAAATAGCTATCATCCCCCCACGATGATCAATATCCTCATGTGAAATAATCATCTTATCGAGAGCTTTAATGCCACTTGCTTGCAAATAGGGCAACACCACCAGCTTACCTGTATCAAAACGATTATTAGCTCTTGGCCCTGTGTCATAGACAAGTACATGATGCTTAGTTTTTATCACCGAAGCCAAGCCCTGCCCTACATCTAATAGGGTATATTCAAACTCACCTTGATGTCTAACTGTTTCAGTTTGATAGCTAAAAACAGGAATTAACAACAAAATCCCCAGCCACCTAGCAGGGAACCCTTTAGGTAAAAACAGAAATAAAATAGCCAGCATCATGGTGAAAACTAAAGGTGTACTAAGCGATTGGAAACCAAGCGAGGCGTATGGAAAAGTATCCAGCCATGCAAGTAATTGCATCAGATAATCAATATTTAGCGCGACAAATTGCAATAAATAATCACTCAACCACGGCGCTATAAACATAAAAACCAAAGACAATAAAATCAATGGCACAATAATAATTGTGACCCAAGGAATAGCGACTAAGTTAGCAATGGGTGATACTAATGATGCGCTACCAAAGAAAAGAATAGTCAGTGGAAACATACCTATCGAGAGCATAAATTGCAGATAGATTAGAGAAAAGCGTGGCTTTTTCTGTTGCCGATTAGCATACAATAAAATAAAAAAAACGGCTGTAAATGACAGCCAAAAGCTTGCCGTCATCGCCGCAAAAGGGTCAATCAATAACACTAATATAAGTGCCAACGATAGTATTTTATAAGACTGTAAGTGTTGTCGTTGTACCAAAGCGATCACTATACCGCACACCATAATTAAACTGCGTTGAGTGGGCAACGTAAAGCCTGCCAACACGGCATAAGCCGTGGCAAATACAATCGCTAAAAAAGCACCTGCAATACGCACAGGTATTTGCTCATAAAGTGCAGGGAATAGCCAAAAAATCACCGCCACCAATAAATAGGCAAAGCCTGCCACCATACCAATGTGCAAACCCGAGATAGCAATAAGGTGGCTGGTCCCCGTTTGCCGAAACAAAGTCCATTGCTGTTCACTAATATCATTACGGCTAGCCACCGCTAAAGCGGCAATAATAGCGGCAGAGTTTTTATCGCTCACCGTTTGTTTTATTTTTTGCTGTAACTGCTCACGCCAATGATTAACCGCATACCAAGGCGCAGGATGAAGCACCCTATTTTCAGATGATTTACGCACATAACCCGTAGCTTTAACTCTCTGTGTAAATAGCCATTTTTCGTAATCAAAACCACCTTTATTCATAAAGCCATTAGGACGTTTCAAACGCACTTGCAAACGTAAAGTCTGACCTGCACTTATCAACTGATCTGTATGATACCAACCTAGTTTTATTTTTCCCTTTAGTGATATTGACTCATCAAGACCTGTATTGCCATGCAATAATTTCACCGCAGAAACATCTAGATAGAAACGCCAGTTTTTCTCCTGTCTCTCGGGAATATTAGCTACCACACCCTCAACCAGTAAATCTTTCCCCTCAAAACTGCTAGTAATACGCGTATTGATGATTGAATTTGCGGATACTGTGGCATATAAACTGCTTAAAATAGCACTGAGTAAAAAAGCTAATAGCAGCTTGCTTGTAGCCTGATAGTTAGTATTTTTAAAAGGCTGGTGATAAAGATTGAAGAGATAAGATAAGCTGATTAAAAAGAGTAAAACCAGCAAGGCAGCAACACTGGGAAGTTCACTGAGAAATTGTAGAATAAAAGTGCCAAAAAAGAATCCTGATGCGGCTATTCGCATGAAAAACCTATAAAATTTTATGTTTTATTTATTGTATTTTGACTAGAGGATATACTGCTCTTCATCCTACCGCACTATCATTTATTGATGAATAACGATACTGTACCCATTTTCCTTGCAGACTCTCTTAGCAAGTCAAAAAATAGTATCTACAGAATCAAAAAGGGGAAACAATCATCAAATATCAACAATACCCAGCACATCAACCAGTTCAAATACTATGCCTATTCCAAATAGAATCAAAAAAATAATGGCAACATGATTGAAAATAGTATACTTATCACCATAAAATAATACTTAATAACAATAAGATTTTTTGATTAGCTCTAGAAGCCTGACTGAGAATGGAATAAGCTACTACAAATTCGCCTGATTATACCTGCTTGAGAACCAAATTTGTTAAAAGGAACAATTATTTGCCTCATTTAATCATCAAGCAGCTACTAATCAGTCAAATTTGCGCAACGCTTACCTTTCTCGGTCAGACTCCTAGGGGGATCACTATTCATTGATAGGTCAACAAATTGAGCCAATAGTTTTGACCCTCAATATTGCCAGACTTAAATTTTATAGAGCCTCCCTCTACTATTTACGAGATTTTCACATTTTTCATGCCTAAAAAATTTTTCAAACGATATTCACCTAACCCTGCCAGTCTAAGAAACAATAAGGCTCTCGGTTTTTTAGGGGATCGTTTATACCGTCCAAATCTGTGGCATCTCAACCGCCACTCTGTTGCCAAAGCATTTGCTATTGGTTTATTCTGCACATGGCTACCCTTTCCCTTTCAGACTGTTATTGCAGCATCCCTCGCTATTTTTTATTGCGCTAATATTCCACTTTCGATTGTATTAGTTTTTATAACAAATCCTCTGACCATTCCACCGATGTTTTATTTTGCTTATCGCTTAGGCAATAAAATATTAATGCGGGAGGACAGTGATTTCAACTTTCAATTAAGCTGGGAGTGGCTTACCACGGGGATGTTACAAGTGTGGCAACCACTGTTATTCGGCAGCCTAACACTTGCTATTATTTCATCAATTTTAGGTTACATAACTATCCAGTTGCTCTGGCGGTATAATATTTTGCGTCGTTGGAAGGAGAGGAAAGAACTGCGAAAGCAAGAAAAGAAAGCAAGAAAAGAAAAAAAGCAGAGCCGTTCATAATACTATCTACAGCAAAGAAATCCTACGTGCCTGACTGCGATCTCCCATCGTAGGACCTTCACTGTAAATCGTTATTTTTTCATTACCGCTTCTTCAAACGTGATGTCTTCCCTTTTTGCGTCAACAATAAATCACCTCGGCTAAAAGAATATTTTGCAGTTTTCTTACGCTTACCTAGTAGCGTGTAATTTAGCGTTAACATGTTACTTGTTGCTGACCACTTTCCTTTGAAGGTTTTCTTTATCCCCAATATTTTTACAGCATAAGTATATTTATGATTTGATTTTAGGTTCAGTTTTATTTTGCTACTCGACCAATAGCCTACCAGCGTATCTTTGGCAAAAGCATTTGTTGAGAAAACGGTAAATACGAGCAATAAAGCGGAGATTAAAAGTAAGTATTTCTTCATAATTGTAAACATCCTTGTTTGTATATCAATAGAACTTCAGTGTTAATTGAGAGCAGAGCTCCTATATTCAATCACCCCCATACATTACATTTCCAGCTTGCAAAGAAACAACCCTACTAGGAGCCTGTCCGAGAATGGTAAGCGTCGCGAAAATTTAGCTGATTAGTGCCTGTTTTATGATCAAATGAGGAAAATGGTTGTTCCCTTTAACGAATTTGACCATAAAACAGGTGCAATCAGGCGAATTTGCAG